>NZ_JTLD01000050.1 GCF_000798815.1 Alistipes sp. ZOR0009
TTCCTCTAAAAAGCCCCTTTATTTTCTGCTTCCACTTAAAAAGCGAACGGTTGATGGTGTGGTTGTAGAGGTTGTGCCAGTCGTCGGCCGATCGGCACGGATTGATGGTTACCTCCTGCTTGGGTAGCGCTGGATTCATCGTGTCTAGCAGCGAGCCGATGTAGTCGAACATGTTGTACTGGTTAAGCACCATCTGCTTGCACTGGTGCAGCGCGTGGGCGCTTTGGGCGTAGGCATCCTCGGCCAGTAGCCGATCTATGGTGGCTACAGCCGCATCAAAATCGAGTATATCAATTGGCTGGAAGGCTTCCTTGGGGAAGTAGTCCGAAAGGTTGGTACAGCCGTAGTAGATGGGAAACGTCTCTGCCAGGAAGCAGTCCGAAATTTTTTCAGTCCAGTAGTAGGGCTGCGACGAGTTTTCGATGGATATATGGTACTTGTAGGGAGCAAGGACATCCCACTTGTCGTCAAAATCGCGAAATCCACGTCCAAATACATCTACCTGATCGCCGTAGCGGGCCTTGAGCTTCTCCACAAACTCAATTCGATCCAAATGCCCCTGTGTAAAGGCCTTGTTGCTGGTGATAACCGATATGAGCTTGGTCTTTTTGGGGGCTGGTGCCTCCGTCAGGTCGTCGTAGGTGAGGCTGTAGCTGCATTTATCGTTCTTATCCTCGGTAAAGCCAACAAACCAAGGGAGGATGGCCGGGCCAAACACCACGTCGCGATGCTTGGTTTGCTCCTGGCAGGTGCAAATTTTTCCAAACTGTTTGATGTAGCGCTTGGGGTAAACCAGCACCGACTTGGGCTCGGTGGTAAGCAGCAGCGTGTTTTCTGGTGCCACATGGCAGGTTTGGGTTTTTTTTACGCCCTTTCCCTGTATTACCCAAAAGTCGGGAGAGTCTACCTCTTCGTCAATAAAAAATTGGTATTTCCCGTTCGATGATACTCCTTTGCTACCCTTTGTTTGGCGAAACATTATTTCGCCTAGGTTTTTGCGGTACGGAACAAGCTTAACTTTGTACATGCTAGCGCCTTTTTACGTTTCCAAATGTCTTGATGCTGGTATACTTTCTCCAGATGTTGAGCTTGCGCGATTCGGGCACTCCATGGCGGCCTATGTAGTCCTGTGCGGCCTGTAGCATGCGTTCGCACACCTTTCCGTCGAGGTAGGGATCGTAGTTGTCTACCACCCATTGGCGCTTGGCGATGCTTTCCTTGTCGGTTAGCACCTTATCGTAGGCCTGGCACAGCTGGCTGGTTTCCTGTATATCTTCCCAGTAAAATTCCTTAGAGGCAGCTCTAAAGGTTATTACGGGGCGGTTAAGCAGCAAAAATTCGTATATGGTCGACGAGGTATCGCTAATCATCACATCCGACATTAGCATAAACTTGGTAACGTTGTTCTGGTCTATCCAGATGATGTCTTTTTCTTGGCGGGCCAGCTCCTTGTATTCGTCAATCCACTCTTGCTTTGTCAGCGGGTGAAACTTGAGCAGCAGCAGCACATCGCGCTGCTTGACAAAATCGGCCAGCGCCTCCTTTAGGTGGGGTAGCGATGTAAGCGAAGGGGAGAAGGTTGGGGCGTAGAGCACCATTGTTTTCTTACCATGCTTTTGCAGCAGCTCCTCCTTTTGGGAGTCAAAATCGTGGAAATGCTCTTTTATCCAGTCCTGCTTTGGCCAGCCGGTTTCTACCACCTCGAAATCGCGGTACTTTTTTGCCAGTTTCTCAAAGCCTTGGGTAAAGAATGGGCCTTGGGTAAAGTAGGTGTCAAAGTAGCGGCGTATTACCCAGTGATCTTTTTTCTCGGCTGCGTAGCCGTGAAAAATTTGAATTTTAACGCCCGAAAGGTAGTAGGGCACGATGTTTCCCGGACAAAAAACGGCTTCGGGAGCAAAATCGTAAGCCTCCTGTATGCTGTTCGTCCACTTTACGCTATCCTTTAGCGGAAAATTTTCTATACGCTTGCGGTGTACGTACCATAAAACGTGGTGATCTCCTTTTTCGGCTTCGCGCTGTAGGGGCGAGAGGATATCTATGGCGTATTTGTTTTCACAAAAAAGCAGTATTCTCATGCTATCTTGGTGGTGTAAATGGTGAAATGGATTTAGGCCAGCTCGCAGGGTATGGTATTAACCGCATTCTCAAAATCTTCAACGGTATCCAGCTCCATCGAAAATAGGTTGGTTACGTCAACAATGTTGAAGGTGTGCCCTTGGGCTATCAGCCTTTCGAAGGCTTTTTCGTAGAAAACGTTGTCAAGGCCTTCCTCTAAAATCATTTTATCGAGCTTTGCAAATAGCGCAGTCTGGTAGGCCACCGACATTTTTTCGATACCAATCGACTCTCCAATGGCACTTTTAGGATCGCAGGTTTTGTTGATTTCGATCATCTTTCCATCGGCATCAACCACAACCTTTATCTCCTCCTCGCCAAGAGGGTGGTCGTTTAACGCCAAAGCGTTAGGATACTTTGCGTCAATTAGGTGTGCTATAATCTTAGAGTCGAAAAGAATGTCGCTATCCAGCAGCAGCACATCCTGGTCCTGCACCGCCTTTTTGCACATCCAAAGCGAGTAGATGTTGTTGGTCGCAGCAAACTTTTCGTTGTGTATGTAGGTAAAGCGGCAGTCCTTGTAGGTGCTGCTTATAAAATCCTCAATTTGCTGGTGTAGGTAGCCAGTAACTACAACAAACTCCTTAATTCCATTCTTTAAAAGCGCATCAATCGTTCTTTGAAGCAGGTTTTTATCGCCAACTTTAAGAAGGCATTTAGGGGTGTTATTTGTTAATGGGCGTAGCCTCGACGCTGTCCCCGCAGCTAGTATTATGGCTTTCATTAGATTCTGAACGTTGATTTGCTACACGAATAATAATATCACGAATGTCCTGGTTGTGTTTAGGCATTCCTAACGTGATGCGCATGTGGGTATTGATATCCTCCTCATTCATAAACTTAACTATGTAGTCTTTCTCCAAAAACTCGTTGTTAAGCTTATTTTTTAGCTCGATAGGATATTTAACCAGTATAAAGTTTGCGTACGAATCGTACACCTTAAAGCCTTCAAGAGGCCTTATCTGGCTGTAGTACTTTTCCCTTTCTAGCTGCATTTCATTCGCAATACCTCTATAGTAATCGGTTGCTTTTAAAATGGCAATGCCTAGCTCTTCCGAGAGCCTGTTGTATCCAAGGTACTTGGTCGTAAATGGAAGGAATTTTTTGCAGATCATTTGTCCCGCAAATGCAAATCCAAGTCTTAAGCCAGGCGCTCCGTAGAACTTAGATAGGGTACGAACAATTAGTATGTTCGAATACTCGCTTATGAGGTCTTTGATGTAGCTATCATCTTCATTGGCAAAAGAGGAGTAGGCCTCATCAATAATGACAACGGTTTCCTTGTCGATTCTCTCGAGCAATCGCTTTAGATCGTTTACCGAAAGTGCGTTTCCTGTAGGATTGTTAGGAGATGCAATTAGTATAACCTTTGGCTGTTCTTTTTTTACGATCTTCTCAAACTCGTCGAAGTCATATTCAAAAGAGTTGCCTTTTTCGATAAGAGGATATTGAGCGCTAACTCCATCAACTTCTTTTGCAATTGACTTGTAGTACCACCACGAATATTTTGGTAGCAAGATCTTTTTGTTTGACGATTCTGTTAAGAAGTAGTGTATGGCATCTTTAAGAATACTTTCGCCTCCATAGCCTAAAATCACCTGCCTTTCGTCAACTTGATACTGCTTAGCGATAAAATCAGAGAAAACACTTTTTTTTCCTTCCTCGTGAATCCGGGTGTAAAAACAAAGTAGACTAGGATCAAACTCCTTTAACGTCTTTTCCAGAACTGCTGCAGCCCTGTAGTTGAATTCATTTCTATCTAAATAAGTAATCATGCCCCCATAATTTATTATTCCAAAAGCAAAAGTAGCTAAATGATGTCTCTGAGTTAACTATTTATACACATATCTTAAGTTAATTTGCTTTTATTAAGAGACTGTTTTGCTAAAATAGTGTTATTAGTAAAGTTAATAAAAGGGTGGGGTATATAAAATATCGTTCAACCTTTTGGGTTGAGCGATATTCTTGCTATGGGGTGTTTTTTATTTGCCGTGTTTTTTTTTGTAAACATCCTGTCCTTTGTAGCGGGTACTTTCATTTTTACTTCTAAACGCTTCTTTGCCTCCGAGTTTTTTTGATTTCGCAGTGTATGATGGACGGTTGCCCGTTGGCTTTCCTTCGTTTTTGTACCAAAAAAAGGCGTCGCGCTGCCGTAATTTTTCCTCGCGAGAAGTCGCAGTGTAAACTTTTTCCAACGTGTATGGGTCTATTCCTGTGTAGAATACGGTTGATGACAACGTCATTGGAGTTGGGGTGAAATCTTGAACCTGTTCCAGCTTGTAGTTGAGCTTTTTGGTAAGATCTACCAAGTTTTTCATATCCTTGTCTTCACAAGCAGGGTGGCTCGAAATAAAGTAGGGTATGAGCTGCTCCTTTAGGTTATGCTTCTGGTTGATGGTCTCGAAGTCGGCCTTTAGCTGCTCGAATAGCTTAAACGATGGCTTGCGCATCATTTTAAGCACCTCGTCAGAGGTGTGTTCGGGGGCAACTTTCAATCGTCCCGATACATGGTGGAGCATAATTTCTTCCAAGTAGCTGCGGTTTGCTTCTCCACTCTTATAAAGACCGTTCATAAACAGGTCGTAACGAATGCCGCTGCCTACAAATACCTTTTTTATGCCGTCTATTTTGCGAACTTTTTTGTAGAGTTCTAGTAGGCGGGCGTGGTTATTGTCGAGGTTCTGGCAAACGTTGGGGAATATGCATGAGGCCCTTTTGCACTTTTCACACATCTCTTTTACGCGGCCTTCCATTTTGTACATGTTGGCAGATGGTCCGCCTAAGTCTGTGAGGTAGCCTTTGAAATCGGGATGCTGGGTTAGGGCGCGTATTTCTTTCAGGATCGAGTCTTCGCTTCGGGAGGATATAAACTTTCCTTGATGAGCGGAAATGGTGCAGAAGGAGCACCCTCCAAAGCAGCCTCGGTGGGCATTTACCGAAAATTTTATCATGTCGTATGCCGGAATTTGCCCTTTACCGTTGTAACGAGGATGGGGCATTCGGGTGTACGGAAGGTCAAAACTGTGATCTATTTCCTCTTCGGTTAGGAAGGGATATGGAGGGTTCACCACCACCATCTTATCTCCATACGCTTCAGCCAGAAAGGCTGCATGGTATTTATTTGATTCTTCTTCTATATGCTTGAAGTTAAGCGCGAATTTTGTTTTGTTTTCAACGCATTCTTCAAATGAATTTAGGCGTATCAGTGGTGTTAAATGGCTTAGGTCGGTATCGTTTGGAAGTGTAAACACCGTTTGGCGGATGTCCGTAAGGCTCTCTATGGTGTATCCTTCATTTAATCTTCGGGCTATTTCTACAATGGTTTTTTCACCCATTCCGTACACCAAAAGATCGGCACCGCATTCCGCTAAAATGGAGGGCTTTACCTTGTCCTGCCAGTAGTCGTAGTGAGTCAGGCGTCTAAGTGACGCCTCTATACCTCCGATAATGAGCGGAATGTTAGGGTACAGCTGCTTGATGATACGGCTGTAAACGTACGTCGCGTAGTCAGGGCGCTGTCCTGCCTTTCCGCCTGCCGTATAGGCATCATCGCTACGTAGGCGGCGGTTGGCGGTGTAGTGGTTTACCATGCTATCCATGCTACCTCCGCTAACGGCAAAAAATAGGCGAGGAGTTCCAAATTTTTTGAAGTCACGCAGGTCGTCCTGCCAGTTTGGTTGTGGAACTATGGCAACCTTAAAGCCTTCGTATTCAAGAATTCTGCCAATAACAGCCGCTCCAAACGAGGGGTGGTCGATGTAGGCGTCTGCGGTGAAAAGCACCACATCCACTTCGTCCCATCCGCGTTTTTCCATTTCCTTTTTCGAGGTCGGAAGCCAGTCGGTAAGCTTTAATCCCGTGTTAACCCTAACGTGCGACATTTTAATTGAAATGATTCTAAGTAAGGTGCAAATATAGTGCCTTTTTATGGAAGTGAAGGGCAGAATATAAAAGTTAAGAAACTGCTGCAAAAAAGTTTGTCTTCGTTTTTTAGGGCTTATTGCGTAAAAACAAGGAGAGCCGAGGAAAAACAACCTCGGCTCTTTATTTTGCTATTCGGAAATTACTATCTATCAATTTTTACTTTTACGGCAACAGGACCTTTTGCCCCTTTTTGCACTTCAAAAACCACCTTATTGTTTTCTTTTATGGTGTCAATAAGGTCGTTCACATGCACAAATATGCTTTGTTCTGATTTCAGATCTCTAATAAAGCCGTAGCCCTTCGACTCGTTAAAGAAGGTAACAATACCTCTTCTGAGTAAATCTTCGGGTTCTAACTCGCTTGCCTTTGGAACTGATATAGCAATATCCTCCAATTCAATTTCAACTTTTTTAGTAGGATCGGGAGGCGTAGAGGTTATCATTCCATTCTCGTCTACGTAAGCAATCATATCGTCCAAAGAAGTTTTTCCACCTTCCTTGCGTTCTAGTTTTTTGTTTTCCTTATCCTTACGCTTTTTTTCTTTTTTGTTGCGTACCTCTTTCTTGTTCCACGACTCCTTGGATTTTGCCATTTTTGATGATTTAGTTGAATATTATACCCATGCTATCGAAATTAAGTCAATATTAAAACATAGATAGACTATTTACAAAGATGCCTAAATAAAATGGTATTTTCTCACTTTTCAGCTAATATTGTGCATATTTCAAGGATTTTACCGTTTAAGTAAGCCATTTTTGTGGTAAATATTACATTAAAGGGTATAAAAAAAGGAGGGATAACCTCCTTTTGATCTTTTTATTCGTTTAGTAGTTCTTCTATAATTTTGATTGTTTCTTTGACGAGCTCGTCGTAATGCTTTCCTGTTCCTGGTCCTGAAAAACCGGTGTGTACTGTCCGCATTTCTCCTTTCTTATCAATAAATACAGTTGTTGGGAATGCAACAACTCCCTCAAACGGATAGAGAACATCTTCCTTATTTTGTTTGCTTCGAGATCCTGCATAGAAAAAGCGGTATTTCGCCCCAGTTTGGTTAATAAACCGTTGCATGCGGTATGCTGAACTTTCTAAGTCTTTTTCCTCAAACATTAGGGATATCACTTCTAGGCCTTTGTTCCTGTATTTTTCGTAGAGGCTTTGGAAGAGGCGAGTTTCGTCCAAACAGTTTGGGCACCAAGAGCCAGATGCTTGTACTACGAGTACCTTTCCTTTTAAACTCGGGTCATCGGAAGTGAATGTTTTCCCAAACATATCTTTTACAGTAAACTTAAAGTTTTTCACTCCATCTTTGATTCGGATGATGTCTTTACTTGCTGCTATTTGGGCATTACGATCCTTTATGGCCATCCATGAGGGCTTGTTAGCAGGGCTTGTCATCATTTTCCCTTTTACAAGGTTTCCGTTGCCGTCTATCTCAGCTGTAAAGATGGAGGCTCTACCACCATCAAATCCTGACATGTAGAATTTATTGCCTGCTATTTTCCCTTCTAAAAAGCGCATATCTCCAGTTGGATCGAGGATTGCACCTGTAAATCTGGATCCTTGCTGCTTAAATTCTGCCACAAGGGTGTCCGATTTTGTTGTATTGGGGTTTAGGATATATTTCCAGCGCCCACTAATGTTGGATTTTGGAGCTTCCGTAAACCAAGGAAATCTATCCGTTTTACCTTTTAATGCATAAAATTTATAGGGTGCCCCTTTACCTTTTCCCTTTGGATAGTAAAGGCCTACAAGACTATCACCTTTTGCTTTAAAGGTAAACTCGCTTACAAATACAGGCATTTTAAATAGGATAGAATCACCCTCTTCAAATATTTCTGTAACTTTTATTTTATCATTAGCTGTTGAAATGGTTATTAGAGACGGACTACCTCCTTTTATCGTAAAATTAAAAGGCACGTCCATCCCTTTTTCTTTTTGATCGAGTATTATGGCTCCTAACCAACTTCCGTTAAGTGTTGGCTTTATTTGCGCTATACCAGCTTCCGATGCAATGCATAGAAATAGGCAGACGAGGTGTTTAAATTTCATTGTCAGGACTTGTTATTTGTTTTGTTTTCTCATTTTTGAAGGAAGTAGTAGTGAGCTATCTCCATAGCTCAAAAAGCGATATTGATTCTCCAATGCGTGCTTGTAGATGTTCTTCCATTCATCTCCAACCAAGGCAGAAACAAGTAGAAGCAGTGTGCTTTGAGGTTGGTGAAAGTTGGTTATTAGTCCTTTTATCATTTTAATGCTATACTCCCCAACAATTATTATTTGGGTAGATGCATGGAGTTCGCTCATTTCGTTTTTTTCTAAGTATGATATGAGCGCATTAAGAGCCTCCTTCGCACTGTAGTTTTCTTGATTTGAATACGGCTCCCACTGCTGTATTGGCTTTTCGAAGTCAGGTGTCTTATTCTTGATAATTCGTACACCATACCAGTATAAGCTTTCAAGGGTTCTTAAGCTTGTTGTGCCAACCGATATTATGTTACCTAAATGTGATTTAAGTTCATAAATAGCTTTTAGCGTTGCAGTAAAATGTTCTGTATGCATTTCGTGATTTGCAACATCATCAGTTTTGACAGGCTTGAAGGTGCCTGCACCAACATGAAGGGTTAGCTCTGTGCTGTCAATGCCTTTCTCCTTTAGCGTATTTATGATAGAGGGGGTGAAGTGCAGACCTGCAGTAGGAGCAGCAACTGAACCTTTATGTTTTGAATAAACCGTTTGATATCTATTTAAGTCAATTTCTTCCGTATCTCTATTTAAGTAAGGTGGAATTGGTATTTTTCCGCTTGCTTCAAGAATTTCGCTAAAGGTATAATCGCCGTCCCAGCTAAACATAATTACCAAGCTGTCAGCTAGCTGTTCAAGGCGGGCAGCCTTGAGGGTTACAGCTGTTCTGTTGATATCAAGCTTTTTCTCGAGTATTTCCTCTTTCCACTTTTTGAGATTACCAACAATACACTTCCATGCAATGCAACCTTTTGATTGAAAGATGGTTTCATAGTCGGAGTTGTTGGCTGGTTCTAAGCAAAATATTTCGATTTTTGCTCCTGTTGCTCGGGTAAAAATCATCCTTGCCTGTATAACCTTCGTATTATTAAACACGAGTAGATCTCCAGAATTTAGGAGAGAAGGCAAATCAGTAAAGTTTTTATTATCAATATTTTCTCCGTCGTAAAATAGGAGTTTAGACAAGTCTCGTTCGGCTAGCGGGTACTTGGCTATTTTTTCGTCTGGCAATTCAAAATTGTAACTGCTAATTGGGATATGCGGGTGCTTATTCGTCATTTTAAGCTTTTAATTTTACTATAAACCTCGCAAAATTAACTATTTTTGCTCTCCAATTAGGAATTACTCATTAAGTTTCTGGTAATGAATTGTAAAATAGGCGATAAAGTTCGATTCTTAAATTCTACAGGAGGCGGTATTGTTGTTCGTTTTTTGAATAAGAATATTGTTGCGGTGCAGGATGAAGATGGTTTTGACATTCCGGTGCCAATTAGCGAGGTAGTTGTTATAGACGAGAAAAAGGATAGCGCTTTTGCAAGCAGCAGTTACATTCAAAAACCGACTCCTTCTTCTACTGGGAAGCAAGATCTTGCAAGTGAGGATGATGAAGAGTTTGACGATTTTGTTATTCCTGAAAGAAAGGAGGTCGAGGCAATTGATCCTTCTACCAATAATTATAATGTGCTACTGGCATTTGTGCCATTTAACAAGCAAAACCCGGCCAATTCAGAGTTAGATTTGTATATTATTAATGATAGCGATTACAGAATTGCCTATTCTGTTGGTAAATGGACAGACAAAGAGTTGCTGCAGCCCATTGGATCTGGTATTATGGAATCAGATTACAAAGAACGAATTTGTACACTTACTCGGGATGATTTTTCAAAGTTGCAGGTTTTTAATGTTAGCATTATCTACTTTAAAAACAGAGATTTTTTACCGTTGCCTCCAGAACAGGTCAATCTAGAGTTGACTCCATTGAAGTTTGTAAAAGCAAATTCTTTTAAGGAGACAGAATATTTTGAAGAGCCAGCGGTTATATTTACCGTTGCAACAAGCAGTAAGCCAAATACGCCTGTTTCAAGCATTACTAAAAAGGAGCTAGAACAATCTCTCAAAGAGAAAAAAGATATACGGCCTAAATTAAATCTCAAATCGACAACAGAGCAAGAAGAGATAGATTTGCATATCGATGAGCTTGTCGATAATTCGGAAGGAATGTCTAATGGAGAGATTCTCGAAATTCAAATGGCTCGATTTACGACAACCTTAGAGGGGGCAATACGTGCAAAAACTAAGCGTATTGTTTTTATTCATGGAGTTGGGAATGGAAAGTTAAAGAATGAGGTGCGTAAAACACTTGAACGAAGTTATCCAAAGCTCAAATTTCAGGATGCCTCATTTAAAGAGTATGGCTATGGAGCTACTCTTGTTATTTTAAAATGAAATATTAATAAGGTTTAACATTCCGTCGCTAGCAGTACAACTGCTAGAGGAAAGTCTGGGCAGCGTAGAGCATCACGCTTCTTAACGGGAAGATACTCGTAAGGGTATAGTTTAACGTAACAGAAAATAACCGCCTTGTTTACAAGGTAAGGGTGAAAAGGTAGGGTAAGAGCCTACCGGTAATCATGGCAACATGGTTAGCCGTACGACTGGTGAGCTGCAAGACCATGTATACCGGCGCTTGAGGGCTGCTCGTTCGAGCCGGAGGGTAGGTCGCTAGAGCTAATAGGTGACTATTAGTCGAGATAAATGGCGGAAACTCGAGAGAGTAACAGGACCCGGCTTATTGTCAAACCTTTTAATATATTGAAGCGAGTGCTTAACGATTATGTTAAGCACTCGCTTTTGTTTTAATATGCTTATCTCTTATAGAATTTACATCGTAAAATACAATTAAGGTCACTCTTGTTACATATGTAAACAAGAAAGGAGTACTATGTTTAATACATATGTAAATCAATCCAAGGTGATTTGGTAAGAGTTGAGATTGTTTATTAGCATTGTTAATGCAGAGGGTGTTACAAATGTATCCCGCCTAAGTTTTTGTGTTTTAATATCTGATAATGAGCGCTTTAAATTGTTTTATATGCTTTTGTAGTTTAATTATATTGGTCTTGTTTTTATAAACTAACACTAATAACCTGTTATGCGTAGTTTATAATCATAATAACCAGTATTTTAGGCTTATTTATTTAAACTTTTATTTTATTTGTTTTTAAGGGACTATAACGTCCCCCGTTTTACTCTAAAAGTAGGCTCTAATATTGCAGATTGGTGCTACTCTCGTGTAGTATTAAGTGGGAATAAAGCCATAATTGATCTACAACATGTCCTGTATCTACCATACTACCATATTTACCGCCATATCGGATAATTACAAATGTAATTAAATATAAATTACAGATGTAATTAAAAGGAATGGGTTGTTTTCGCTTTTATTTGTTACATTTGTAAATATTAAAGTTTCATCCATGAATGATCGTTTGGACAAACTTCTACTAGCAGAACAGCTAACTCCTGCTAAGTTTGCAGACTTAATTGGTGTGCAGCGCTCTAGTATATCTCATATAATATCGGGCCGCAATAAGCCTAGTTTCGATTTTATAGCGAAGGTTCTTTCAAAGTTTCCGCGTGTTAACTCTGAATGGCTCATTCTCGGTAAAGGTGAGATGTATAAGCAAATGGTTCAAGCATCTTTGTTCGACAGTCCTGTCCTAAATCCGACTCCTTTAGGCGAAAATGCATCAAACGACGAGATTAAGCGACAAGAAGAGGTTTCTATTTCTGAAAATAGAAAGCCTAACAGCTTTTTATCTAATAACCATCCGGGAGATGAATCGGTCATGTCTAGCAATGATCAACGAATTGAGTCGTTATTTGGAAAAGATGTTGAAAGAATTGTTGTATTTTATAATGATAGAACTTTCAGAAGTTACACGCCATCAGAAGACTAATTACTATCTTTGCATAAAACTAATTTCATGTATCGACTATTAGTACGTCCCTTTTTATTTCTTTTCTCTCCAGAGACTGCACACCATATTACCTTTAGTATCTTAAACATATGGCGTAAAGTACCTGGTATGATGCATCTTGTAGGAAAATTGTACAAAGTACGCAACGAAAAGTTGGAGCGCACTGTGTGGGGAATTAAATTTCCATCTCCAGTAGGATTAGCTGCTGGTTTAGATAAAAATGCAACTGGCTATGATGTTTTTGATGCAATAGGATTTGGTTTTGTAGAAGTTGGAACTGCGACGCCTAAGGCTCAAAAAGGCAATCCTAAACCACGCTTATTTAGGTTGATAAAAGATAATGCGATTATTAATCGTATGGGATTTAATAATATTGGTGTAGAGGAAATTGCAAATAATTTGAGCAAATCGTATCGAGAGGGCTTGATTATTGGAGGTAATATTGGAAAGAATACGCTAACTCCAAATGAAAATGCAGCGGATGACTACGAAAAATGTTTTATGGCTCTATACGACAAGGTGGACTATTTTGTAGTAAATGTCAGCTGTCCCAATATTGCGAACTTATCAAAACTTCAAAACACAGATTCTCTCGGAGAGATTGTAGAAAAGTTAGTTCGCTTTCGAAAAACAAAGTCTGCTTACAAACCAATCTTACTAAAGATATCTCCCGATCTGAGCTTCGAACAAATAGATGATTCGCTTAACATAATCAATCAGTTTTCTTTGGATGGAATTGTTGCTGTTAATACGACGACTAAAAGAACGGGGTTGTCGCTAAGACAGGATAAGCTGGATCAAATTGGGAATGGCGGTTTGAGTGGTAAACCTTTATCAAGCAGGTCTATAGAGGTTGTTCGTTATATTAGTATGAAAACCAATGGGCAAATGCCTATTATTGGAGTTGGCGGAATCATGAGCGTTGACGATGCGTTGAACATGCTAAGGGCCGGCGCTTACTTGATTCAGGTTTACACTGGCTTTATTTATCATGGTCCCGATCTTATAAAGGACATTCATAGAGCAATTATTAAAGAATTTTAAAATAATAGAATCATAATAAAAAGGTCGGTTTTGTGCCGACCTTTTTAATTCAAGAGGTGGTAATATCCACGAAGACTGCTAATTTTGCAAACTTGAAAATTCAAAAGTAAGAAATGAGCCTAGAGCAAGAAATTAAACGTCGTAGAACGTTTGCTATCATAAGTCACCCTGATGCTGGTAAAACTACACTAACAGAAAAGTTACTTCTATTTGGAGGTGCTATTCATGTCGCAGGTGCCGTTAAGTCTAACAAAATAAAGAAAG
Organism: Alistipes sp. ZOR0009; assembly: GCF_000798815.1. NCBI lineage: Bacteria > Pseudomonadati > Bacteroidota > Bacteroidia > Bacteroidales > Rikenellaceae > Alistipes > Alistipes sp. ZOR0009. The sequence goes on from NZ_JTLD01000050.1 coordinate 13,353, forward strand.
GGGCAACATCAGATTTCATGGAAATTGAGCGTCAGCGCGGTATTTCTGTGGCAACATCAGTGATGGGCTTTGAATATAACGACATTAAGGTGAATATTTTGGATACTCCAGGTCACCAAGATTTTCAGGAAGATACATTTAGAACCTTAACTGCTGTTGATAGCGTTATTATTGTGGTAGATTGTGCAAAAGGGGTCGAAACGCAGACTCGAAAGCTTATGGAGGTTTGCAGAATGCGTAAAACGCCTGTCATTGTATTCATCAATAAGCTTGACCGTATAGGAAAGGATCCCTTTGAACTTCTAGATGAGGTAGAGGCTGAGTTGAAGATTAAAACCCGTCCGTTAAGTTGGCCAATAAGCATGGGGCCTACTTTTAAAGGCGTTTATAATATGTACGAGCGCAATCTAAACCTCTTTTTCTCCGAAGATAAAACAGTATTGGCCGATGAGGTCATAAATATTGAGGATATTAATTCTCCTGTTTTGGATGAGTATGTAGGCGAGTTCGCTGATAAGCTTAGGGAGGATGTCGAACTTGTGGAAGGTATTTATCCTGAATTTGTTATCGAAGAGTATCTAAAAGGTGATTTGGCTCCTGTGTTTTTTGGTTCAGCCCTTAATAACTTTGGTGTAAAGGAGTTGCTTAATTGTTTCTGTGATATTGCTCCATTTCCAAAGCCTACCTTTACTGACGAGAGAGAAATTGATCCATTTGAGAATAAACTCTCTGGCTTTATCTTTAAAATACATGCCAATATCGATCCGAATCACCGGAATAGAATTGCATTCTTAAAAATTTGTTCTGGCGTATTTGAACGAAATAAGCCCTATTTTCATGTGGCCAGTGGTAAGTCCATGCGCTTTTCTAGCCCAAACTCATTTATGGCTTCAAAAAAGGAAATCGTTGATTTTGCTTATCCTGGCGATATCGTTGGTCTGCACGATTCAGGAAACTTTAAAATTGGGGACACTTTTTCAGAAGGCGAAAAGATAAACTTTAAGGGGATTCCTAGCTTTTCTCCCGAGTTATTTCAGTACATTGAAAATGCGGATCCATTAAAGTTTAAGCAGCTGGCAAAAGGTGTTGATCAGCTAATGGATGAAGGTGTGGCGCAGCTATTCACTCTAAAAATGAATGGACGTAAGATTATTGGTTGCGTTGGGGCTCTTCAGTTTGATGTGATTCAGTACCGATTGGAGCATGAGTATGGTGCAAAGTGCCGCTACGAACCTATTTCTTTATATAAGGCCTGTTGGATTGAAAGTGACAATGCCGATGAACTTGAAGATTTTATGCGTCGTAAGTATACCCACGTGGCGTTAGATAAGCATGGGAGAAATGTATTTTTAGCAGATTCTCCCTACTCATTACAAATGGCACAAGATAAGTTTAAGAATATAAAATTCCACTTTACTTCGGAATTTTAGCAGTTTTCAGACTTTATTTACTAGGATAGAAAAAGGGATGGTTATATTTATACATCCCTTTTTTATTTTCGGCTGCAAATGCAAATGATTAGTAATGTTGCATTTGCAGTTTGATAAAAATATTTACTTATGAAATCATTTGCAAGTGATAACTACTCAGGCATTCATCCTACGATAATGAATGCGATTATAGAGGCTAACCAAGGACATGTCTCTTCCTATGGATATGATGAGTATACTCGTAAAGCAGAGCTTCTATTTAAGCAGCATTTTGGGGAGCAAGCTGAAGCATTTTTTGTGTTTTTAGGTACAGCAGCCAATGTTTTGAGCCTTTCTTCAATTACAAAATCTTACGAAGCGGTGATTTGTACAGATTTGGCTCACATTAATGTGGACGAATGTGGAGCTCCCGAAAAACATGGTGGTTTCAAACTGCTTACGGTTCCGACCTGCAATGGAAAATTGGACCTAACGTTGGTGAAAAAACATTTAGAAAATGTTGGATTTGAGCACCATGTTCAACCTAGAGCTATTAGTATCTCTCAAACTACCGAGTTAGGGACGATATATACAACTGACGAAATTAAGGAAATAGCCGATTTTGCGCATGCTAATGGAATGTTTTTGCATATGGATGGAGCGAGGCTATCAAATGCCGCTGCCACTTTGAGACTTCCCTTTAGGTCCTTTACAACAGATCTTGGAGTTGATGTTGTTTCATTTGGAGGAACAAAAAATGGGATGATGCTGGGAGAGGCTACCATATTCTTAAATCCTAATCTTGTAAGTGGATTTAAATACATGCGAAAGCAAGCGATGCAACTTGCTTCTAAAATGCGTTTTATAAGTGCACAATTTATTGCTTACTTAACAGATAATCATTGTATAAAAACAGCGATGCATGCCAACCTAATGGCTAGTTACCTTGCTGACAGCGTAAAAAATATACCAAGTATATCAATAACCCAGTCCGTTGATGCAAATGCAGTATTTGTAACTTTTCCGAAAGAGTTAACACCCATTTTGCAGGAGACATCTTTCTTTTATTTGTGGAATGAAGAATTGAATGAAGCAAGGTGGATGACATCTTGGGATACGGAACCTCATGATATCGACCAGTTTGTTAAAAAAATAGTTTTAGCTTTAAACGAAATTAAGTTATAAAATACTTTCCTATTTTGCGACGACTTTAAATGAGGAGAGATGATGAGGGGGAAGATAGCTACAGCTTATATTGTTAGCATACTAGGCTTTTTTAATACAACTGATTTATTTGCAAAAGGATATACGGATGTACCAGTACCAGCTATTGCAGTACCAGGCAATCCTCCACAAGTTCCGTATGAAATTGCAATGATTGATCAAAGCATTCAAAGTTTTATAAGTAGGGCAAAAATAAAGGGGGCTTCCTTAGCCGTAGTAAAAGATGGATCTATAGTTTATGCTAAAGGGTATGGATATGTCAATGCGCAAGATAAAACACCTGTAGAACCATACCATCTATTCAGAATTGCTTCTGTATCTAAATTGATAACTGCGACTGGTGTTATGCAGCTAATTCAAAGTGGTCAACTTTCATTAGATCAGAAGGTTTTTGGTCCTGAAGGAATTCTTAATGATCCAGCATATTCGGGTTATAAGGATCCTCGATATGAAAAAATAACGGTAAAAATGTTGCTTAATCATAGCGCAGGATGGAGTGGACGAAGAGCAGATCCGATGTTTAGCAAGGAGTTGATTGCAAAAACACTAAAAAAAACATTACCTCTTGCACTGCAAGATATTGTACAGTTTGTTTTTCGAAATAACTTAGACTTTGAACCAGGACAAAGAAGTTCTTACTCAAATTTTGGTTATGTTCTATTAGGTCAGATAATTAGTAAAGTTTCTAAAACTGACTATGAACGATATATTCGCTTAAATGTATTGGCTCCACTTGGTATTAAAACTGCCTATATAGCGAATAACTATCCCGAAGAAAAATACCCGAATGAAGTATCCTACTATGATCTTCGTGGTAATGGCGTGGTTTCAGCTTGGGATGGATCAGGAAGGTTGGTACCTCGTAATGCAGGAGGTAATGACTTAAAAATGTTAGGTCCTGCAGGGGGATGGGTAGCGTCTTCTGTTGATATCGCAAAACTGCTTATTGGCGTTGCTGGATACGAAAATCACAACATTCTTTCAAGGGAAATTATTAACGAAATGACCACCCGAGAGGCCTACATCCAACCATTAGGATGGATTGGTTCTGATAATAATGGACGATACTGGAGAAGTGGTTCTTTATCAGGTACTTCTGCAATGGTTGTTAAAGAAAAGAATGGACTCTCATGGGTTTTTTTAAGTAATACAAGTACGCGTTCGGGAAATAAATTGCCCCGTATGATTGATACTGTTGTGCATAGATCTCTAAATAATGTGCAAGAATGGCCTACAGCAGGCAACTTGTGGTCGTTTACAAATCAGTTAGATTCGCTGAAGAACCTTTAGTTTTAAAAGAAATTGTTCTATTTCTGCTATCTTTATCATCAAAAATGGTTGAAGTAAACTGTATCGGACAAAAGTGTCCAATGCCGCTAATTACTACGAAAAAGGCGTTAATTGGCAATCCAAATGATACTCTTTGTATACTATTAGATAATGAAACCTCTTGCTCTAATCTTAAAACTTACTTAACTGACAATGGGTTAGAATTCTCAGTTGAAAAAGTTAATGGAGTTTTTCGAATAGTAACAGGTAATTCTATAGTGCAGATCGAATCTTTAGGGAATGAAGAAAATTACTGTAACTCAAACCTTGAACGAAGTTATATAGTTGTTTTGGACTCTAACGAAATGGGGCAGGGGAGCATGGAGTTAGGTACAATTCTTTTGAAAGGATTTCTTTCGGCACTTTCGGAGAGCGATTTTTTACCTGCAGAAGTAATATGCTATAATAAAGGAGTTCTTCTCGCATCCTCGAATACCCCTTTTGCTGGTTACCTAAAAGTTTTAGAGGATAAAAATGTAAAAATCACACTTTGTGGTACTTGTGTTGACTACTTTGGTATAAAAGATGAGTTGCAGGTCGGGAAAATTTCTAATATGATGTACATTTTAGAGCGTTTAAGTTCCTCTTTCAAAATAGTAAAGCCATAATGAACGGCTATTTTGACAATGCCTCCACTAGTTTTCCCAAACCTGAAGATGTTGGCCGCTCAATTCTTAGCTACCTCTCGCTAGGAGGAACTTATGGGAGATCTAGCCATCAGAAAACTTTTTATGTGTCGAAGGTTGTAGAGGATACGCGTTCATTGCTAGCAAAACAGCTGGGCATAGCTAATTCTGAAAATCTTATATTTTGTAGTTCTGCTACCGAAGCTGCAAACACAATAATTCAAGGATTTCCTTTTTCATCTAACGGAAAAATATTGCTTGACTCGATGAGTCATAATGCAATTGCTCGTCCTATATTTCGTAAATATCAGCAACAAGGTGTTTTGATGCAGGAAATACCACATTTATCAGATGGTCTTATTGATATTGAGTCGCTTGGTCGTGTTGATACGAAAAATGTAGAGCTTATTGTTGTTAATCATGTAAGCAATGTAAATGGCGTTAAGCAAAATGTTCAAGCTATAAAGGAGTATTTTGGAAATATTCCTTTACTTGTTGATGTATCTCAATCTGTCGGGAAAGAAAGTATTAACGCAAGTTTATGGAATGCTGATTATCTTATTTTTACAGGCCATAAAGGTCTATTAGGTCCAACAGGAGTTGGTGGTTTTTATGCAAAAAATACGGCATCAATTGATCCATTTAAATATGGAGGAACGGGAAGTTTTTCTGAATCATTAGAGATGCCAAATTTTTCGCCTGATAAATTTGAAGCAGGTACACCTAATGTTTTGGGTATTTTTGGTTTGAATGGTGCTTTAAATTCAAAATTAGAGCCATTTCATAGTAGATCTGACTTTGAGGATTTTCTAAGTGAAATAAAAAAACTGAAATTCTACAATTTTTTTGGAGCGATTGACTTTGCCAATCAGTCGGAGCTTTTTTCGTTGTGCCACCAAAATATTAGTAATGATGATTTTGCATTTCGATTAGATCGTGAATTTAACGTGCAAGTCAGAACAGGACTGCATTGTTCGCCGATGGCTCACAAGGCTATTGGTACTTATCCGCACGGAACTGTTCGTTTTGCTCCTTCTATATACCATTGGCCGGAAGATCTAGATAGGCTTCTTGCTATTTTGTTTAGTATTAAATAGATGAATATTATTGTTTTTCAAAATATTAGATTTGTTATTCTTGGAGAAGAAGTGCTGGTTAAGAATGGAATCTCTGTGACTATTCGCCCAGTACCGAATCAAATTTCTAGTGAGTGTGGAATGTGCATAGAAGTAGGTAGTGATGATTTAGATGCTGTAAAAAAACTACTAGACGATTGTGCTATAACTTTTCAATTGGTAAAAATATAATGATTGATTTGCTAAATACTGTAGAAAACGGAGGTTGTTCGGCAAAACTATCTGCTAAAGAGCTAGATAAGTTATTGCTAAACTTTCCTGTATTTCATTCAGATAATATATTGGTCGACAATAGCTTGCATGATGATGCTGGCGTGTACAAAATATCTGATGATACTGCTTTAATTTTTACAGCCGATTTTTTTCCTCCAGTATGCTCTGATCCCTATACATTTGGAAGAATAGCTGCCGCTAATTCATTGAGTGATATTTATGCTATGGGGGGAATTCCTTTAATGGCATTGAATATTAACATGTATCCAGCAAATCTTCCTGTCGAAGGCTTATCTGAAATTCTAAGAGGTGGTAATGACATGGCTCGGCAAGCAGGTGTTGCCATTATGGGCGGCCATACGATTGAGGATGCTACGCCTAAATATGGAATGGCAGTTATTGGAACAGTCCATCCTGATAGAATTATTAAAAATTCGGGATTAAAAATTGGGCAAAGGCTTATATTAACAAAGCCTATTGGAACCTCATCTGTTTTGTCTGCCCAAAAGGTTGGTTTGGCATCGGAATTTCATGTTGGGGCGGTTCTAGATTCAATGGCTAGGTTGAATGATGTTGCATTGAGTACAATGCTACCTTTTAATCCAACAGGAGGAACTGATGTAACAGGATTCGGGCTCGCTGGTCATTCTCATAGGCTCGCTTTAGCAAGTAATGTGAGCATCGAATTTGAGTTTCAAAAAATACCGTTGTTTGAAGGGGTAATGGAGTTCTATGAGCAGGGATGTATTCCTGGATCAACCTTTAGAAATAGAGAGTTCGTAGGCGATGAAATTCATTTTTCAGAGTACTTGAAATATGAAGAAAGAATGCTTCTTTTTGATGCACAAACTTCCGGCGGATTACTATTCGGAATTGATCAAGATCTGGCTAATATGGCTGTCAAAAATCTAAGAAATGCAGGGATAGAAGCATGTGATATAGGACGAGTTATAAGTCGTGATGCGAGTACTGTTTATGTTAAATAAAAAAAAGAGCGATTTCGCTCTTTTTTTAATCATCATTATCGTCATATGAATCGTCAGCTGAATCTGGAAAATCGTCGCCTCCCGAATCATTGTCGTCATCAAAAATATCTTTGTCTTCCTCTTCCTTATTGCGATTGTCAATTTTGACATCTACCTTAATCAGGTAGCTTACGTCTACTAAATCTAGCGTAATCGCATAAAAGAAGTCTCCTGGAGCCTTTTCAACCTTAATTACATAATCATTCCAGCCATTGGGATATTTCTTTTTTACTTCCTCAAGAATTTCAGGTGCTAGATTTTTATAACTAGTCACCACTCGTTTCTTAATAGCAGGTTTCTTTTCCATACACAGTGATCAATTGTCCAAATTATTACCACAATTATAAGACAAAAAATATTATCGTATCAAGCCTATGCTAATTTTTTTTTGTCCTTTTTTTAATAGAAATTGCTATATGAAGTATCATCTTTGTGTGCAACCATTTAATCATTAATTATGAAAAAGGTAATTGTTTTGATTTTCATGTTTTTAGGGGCACTTGTGGCAAATGCTCAAATTGAGGTGCCGGCGGCTAAAATTTACAATCCGGAGGCGGATGCTAAGGCTGATCTTGATAAGGCCGTTGGTCAGGCTCTAAAAGAAAGCAAAAATGTATTAATTCAAGTTGGAGGGAACTGGTGTCCATGGTGTCTTCGGTTACATAAGTTTATCGATGCTGATGCAGATATAAAAAAAGTAATTCAGGATAACTACGTTTTTTTACTTGTAAACTACAGTAAGGAGAACAAGAATGAAGCTGTTCTAGAATCTTTAGGCTTTCCTCAAAGGTTTGGATTTCCTGTTTTTGTAGTGCTAAATTCGGCTAGAAAAGTTATACATATTCAAGATTCAGGCTACTTGGAATCCGAGAAAACGTACAGCAAGGAGAAGCTAATTCGATTTTTCAAACTATGGACTCCAGCGGCTTGTTCTGGAATCAAGGAATAATCAAATGTCTCATAATGCATATTATGATAAATAAAAGAAAGGATAAATAGGGCTGCTATTTTTAGGCAGCCCTACTTATTACATGCTTTGAAATATCGCATTAAATTCTTCGTACTTCTTTTTCATGTCTTCACTTTCATTTCGGAAGCGGAAATAAATATTTTTGATATTTTCCACAAGATTTTTATCCTTTGGATTAATGTTGTATGCAACTAAAAATTGCTCTAGCGACATTTTTAACTTTGCATCGGCATCTTTCAGAAGCTTTTCATACTCTTGCTTATTATTGACATCGACGCTGTTAGATTTATTAACGAGTTCAAGAGCTTGGTTGTAGTATGTTACTCCAACGTTATTCCATCCCTCAAAATATTTGCTATTTATGGCTACTGACTTTTTGTACCAAATCAATGCTTGCTCGTAATCTTTAAATTTTTCATAAAAAGAACCTTTTATCAAGTAAAGTGATGGATTTTGTGGATCAAGCAGAATTGCCTTGTCTAAATAAGGGATAACATTCTTTGGATCTTCGTTTTGTGATAAGTATAAGTTTATGATTCCAAATATATTGGCTGTATTTGCTGGGAACATCTCAAGCCCTTTTAAGTAGCATTCTTTTGATTTTTCAACCTCTTTAATAGCGCTATAGGCTTCTCCTAATAGTTTGTATGTATCTCCATTTTGATAGCATCTATTACTAATTGCTATTTGTCCATATTTAGCTGCTTCTGAATAATTTGAGGCTTCAAGCGATGCAAATGCAGCAAAGTAGGCAATTAAAGTATCTGGAGTGTTTACAGCAGCATGCGCAGAAGACTGAAAGCCAAGGGCGAAGTATTTTGCTGCTTCTGCTTTGTTCCCTGCTCCGTAAGCATTATTTGCTGTTTTTATAAAATAGTTTTTGTATGTTACTAAGGCTTCTTTTACCTTTTTCGTAGATTTGCTTGGATCAATCGAATATGCTTTTTCGATTGCCAGATAGCCTGTTTCTAACGGATTTTCAACCCCACTATCTTTTATTGTCCAATATAGCAGCTTCCCATTTTCAAAAAATAGATCAATGTAGGGATATTCAAACTTAGTTAAAGGCTTTCCTCCTACTTGAATTTCTGAATTTGTGTTTGCTTTTCCTAGAAGAAGTTCTGCTTCTGCTTGTCCCATGTTTAGGTATGCGCCAGCAAGCGGACTTTCTGCTATCTCTCCAAAAATATCAGCTCTTTTGAGCCATATTTTATAGTTAGAGCTCGCTTTTGCATCCGTAACTTCATTGTTACTTTTTTCTGCTTTTGCTTTAACATCTGCAGGGTCGTAGCCTTTTTGGGCAAATATAATGTTGGACGTAAGAAGCAACATTAATGCTGAGAATAGAATTTTTCGTGTCATTTATGTTAGGTTTTACAGTAATGTAGAAGATTGGAGGTCGGTTGACTTGTTTAATTTTGTAGGATTGTCATAATAAGGTTACCAATATTAAGTAATAGTATAAAAAAAAGGGGCTTAAGCCCCCTTTTTTACATACCTTGAAGTATTTGATTAAATTCTTCGTATTTCTTTTTCATATCCTCACTTTCGTTGCGGAAGCGGAAGTAGATATTCTTGATGTTTTCAACAACAAATTTGTCTTTAGAATTAATGCCGTAAGCAACTAAGAATTTCTCTAACGATTTTTTGAATTGAACGTCGGCCTCTTTTAGGAGCCTATCGTATTCTTTTTGGTTGTTTACATCAATTGTTTGAGATTTAGTGATAAACTCAACACCCATATTGTAATAAACAACACCTTGATTCACCCAACCTTCAAAATACTTAGGGCTGATTTCTGTTGATTTAACATAAGCCGCTAAAGCGTTGTCTAACTCCTTGAATTTTTCATAGAAGGTTCCTTTTACAAAATATAGAGAAGGATTTTTGGGATCTAGTTCGATTGCCTTATCTAAATAAGGAAGAACATTTTTAGGATCTTCGTTTTGGCTTAGGTAAAAGTTAATGATGCCAAAAATAATAGATGTATTTGTTGGATATTTCTCCAAACCTGTTAGGAAGGCTTCTTTTGCTTTGGTTGAGTTTTTCAATCCGCTATAGGCCTCTCCCATTATTTTGTATACATCGCCATTTTGGAAGCATTTGTTATCAATGGCAAATTGGCCATATTTTACAGCGTCATTAAAGTTAGAAGCTTCTAATGCGGCATAGGCTGCATAGTAGGCTACTAAAGTATCAGGATTATTTACAGTTTGATGGGCTGATGCCTGAAAACCTAGCGCAAAGTATTTTGCTGCTTCTGCCTTATTTGCAGCGCTATAAGCGTTATTAGCAGCCTTTACAAAATAGTTTTTGTAGGTTACTAGCGCTTCCTTTACCTTTTTTGCTGATTTGTTCTGATCGATTGAGTAGGCTTTTTCAATAGCTTCGTAACCGGTTACTAGCGGATTCTCAACTCCAGCATCTTTAATTGTCCAGTAAAGAAGTTTTCCTCCTTCAAAGAAAAGATCGACGTAGTTGTATTCTAACTTCGTTAGCGCTTTTCCGTTAACTTGAACTTCTGATGTTGTATTCGCTTTTCCTACAAGTAGTTCTGCTTCTGCTTGTCCCATTCCTGGATATGCGCCAGCAAGAGGAGCCTCTGCTATTTCTGCAAAGTTGTCTGCTCTCTTTAACCATGTTTTATAGTTTGCTCCAGCTTTTGCATCTGCAATTTCTGCATTGCTTTTCTCTGCTTTTGCCTTAACATCTGCAGGGTTATATCCCTTTTGTGCAAAGCCCAAATTAAGTGCAAATGCTAATGCGATTGCAAGTGTGAACTTTTTCATAAAAATATGCGTATTTAAGTGTGTTACTATTCTTGAACGTCAGTGATAATCTCAATGTTGCTAGCCGATTCTTCAATTTCATCGTCTTTGTCATCAGACTTAGGAACACTTGCGACAGATGCGATTGAGTCGTTATTTCTTAAATTTATCAACTTCACACCTTGAGTTGCTCTACCTGTTACGCGAATGTCACAAATTGCTAATCGAATTGTCAGACCCGATTTATTGATAATCATTAAATCATTCTGATCAGTAACCGATTTAATAGCAATAAGTTCTCCTGTTTTGTCTGTTATATTCATGGTACGAACACCTTTACCTCCACGATTGGTGATACGATATTCGTCTAGAAGCGATTTTTTTCCGTAACCATGTTCAGAAACTACTAGTACATTTTCAAGTTCTTGGTTTTCAACGCAAATCATACCAACAACTTCGTCGGTATCAGACATTGCGATTGCTTTTACACCCGCTCCTGTACGTCCTATTGCACGTATTTTCTGTTCATTAAATCTGATGGCTTTTCCTTCTCTAGAAGCTATCAATATTTCGTTTGATCCGTTGGTTAGGCATGCCTCTAATAGCTGATCACCATCTTTAATTGTAATGGCGTTGACCCCATTTGCCCTTGGACGCGAATATGCTTCTAGCTGAGTTTTTTTGATTATACCTTTTTTGGTACAAAGTACAATAAAGTTATTTTCAATATACTCCTTATCGGTGAGTCGCTTAACATTCATGTAAGCCTTAACTTTATCGTCAGGCTCGATGTTTAAAACATTTTGAATGGCTCTACCTTTTGAGGCTTTTGTTCCTTCTGGAATATCATAAACTTTTAACCAGTAGCATCTTCCCTTTTCTGTAAAGAAAAGCATCATGTTATGCATACTAGTTACATATATATGCTCAATAAAGTCGGCATCGCGGGTTGTGCTACCTTTTGAGCCAACTCCTCCCCTTGATTGAGTTCTATATTCTGTTAAAGGAGTTCTTTTTACATAGCCTAAATGAGAAATTGTAATTACAACATCTTCATCTGCATAAAAATCTTCAGGATTGAATTCTTCTGCATTAAGAACTATTTCTGTTTTACGAGCGTCTCCGTACTTATCTTTTACTTCTGCAAGCTCATCTTTAATTACTTGCATTTGCAAAATTGGATCTGCTAGAATAGCACGAAGTCTAGCGATAAGTTCCATAAGCTCATTGTACTCGTTTTGAAGTTTTTCACGTTCTAAGCCGGTAAGACTTCTCAAACGCATATCAATGATTGCTCTAGCTTGAATTTCCGAGAATTGCAGTTTATCGACTAACGTGTTTAATGCTTCGTCTGGAGTTTTTGAACCACGTATTATAGAGATTACTTCATCTAGATGGTCTAATGCTTTAAGTAAACCTTCTAAAATATGTGCTCGCTTTTCTGCTTGATCCAACTCAAATTGGGTGCGACGTAAAATAACTTCGTGCCTATGGCGAACAAAGTATTTTATGAGCTGCTTTAGGTTTAGTAGACGAGGACGACCATCTACGAGTGCAATGTTGTTTATTGGAAAAGACGACTGCAGCTGGGTATGCTTATACAGGTTATTTAAAACGACATTTGCAACGGCATCCTTTTTAAGGATAATAACGATGCGCATTCCAGTTCTATCTGACTCGTCATTTATGTATGAAATTCCCTCTATTTTCTTTTCATTAATAAGGTCTGCGATCTTTTTGATCATTTCAGCCTTATTTACCATGTAAGGAATTTCGGTTATGATGATTTTGTCTCGTCCTGAGTCTGTAACCTCAATTTCTGTTTTAGAACGAAGGATTACCTTACCTCTACCCTTTTCAAAAGCATCTCTAACACCTTGATAACCATAAATAATTCCTCCTGTTGGAAAATCTGGCGCCTTAACAAAGGCCATCAATTCTTCAACAGTAATTTCATTGTTATCGATATACGCAATTGTTGCATCAACAATCTCAGAAAGATTGTGAGGGGCCATGTTTGTAGCCATCCCAACCGCGATTCCTGATGCTCCATTAACTAATAGCATTGGAATCTTGGCTGGCAATACGGTTGGTTCCTCAAGCGTATCGTCAAAGTTTGGTTTGAAGGAAACGGTATTCTTTTCTAGATCGGCTAACGCCTCTTCTGCAATTTTCTTTAACCGAGCTTCGGTATAACGCATTGCAGCAGGGCTATCTCCATCTATCGAACCAAAGTTTCCCTGCCCTTCTACTAGAGGATAACGCATTGCCCAATCCTGAGCCATGCGAACCATTGCCTCATATACAGATGAGTCTCCATGTGGGTGGTATTTACCAAGAACTTCCCCGACAATTCTCGCAGACTTTTTATATGCGCGATTGGAGAAAACCCCCAACTCGTTCATTCCGTAAAGAACCCTTCTGTGTACAGGCTTTAATCCATCTCGAACATCTGGGAGTGCACGAGCAACAATAACCGACATTGAATAGTCGATGTATGCTGTTTTCATCTCCTCTTCAATGTTGATTTTAATGATCTTTTCTCCTTGAGTCATATTATGTTATCTCTCAAATATTGACAAATTCAGTTTGCTAAGTTACTTAATTAAGCTTTAAAATCATTGCTTTAATCAATGTATTTTCAACAATTGCTTATTTTGTTCGTTATATGATAAAGATACAGGAAAACTTCGTATCTTACAAATATGATTATCGTTAAATGACTTGTATTATAAGCATTTGATAGATAATTTAGTACCCAAATTTTACATTTATGGATTCAAAATTCAGCGATAAGATTAAAAACGTCATTACTTACAGTAAAGAGGAGGCTGCCCGCTTGGGCAACCAATCTGTTGGTGCAGAGCACTTACTGCTAGGAATTATAAGAGAGGGGACGGGAGTTGCTATCGAAGTTTTGAACGCATTAGACGTAGACATTGATACGCTTAAACGATCGATAGAGGATAAAATCCGAACCGATTTTGTGATACCTATAAATGAACTTGAGAGTATTAATCTTCTCAAGTCTGCCGAAAGAGTTTTAAAACTTGTTCATTTGGAGGCTAAAGCATTGAAAAATGATGTAATCGGAACAGGACACCTGCTCCTTGCGCTTATGCGCGACGGCTCTAATTTAGGAAGTATTTCTTTGAGCGAGCAAAGCATTGATTATGTTAAGGTAAAGCAGCAGCTCGAGTCGAAGACCATTAAAGCTCAAAGCGACTTTAATGATGATGATGAGGATAAAGATATTTTCTCTTCAAAATCCTCTCAAAACTCAAAATCGAACTCCAATACACCTGTTTTGGACAATTTTGGGATTGACCTCACAAAGGCGGCGGAAGAAAATAAGTTGGACCCCATTGTAGGAAGAGAAAAGGAAATTGAGCGAATAGCTCAAATACTGAGTAGAAGAAAAAAGAACAACCCCATTCTTATTGGGGAGCCTGGAGTTGGAAAATCAGCAATTGCAGAAGGACTAGCCTTGCGGATTATTAAACGCCAAGTTTCGAGAGTCTTATTTGGAAAGCGTGTTGTTACACTCGATTTAGCTTCAATTGTTGCTGGAACAAAGTATAGAGGGCAATTTGAAGAGAGAATGAAAGCAATCCTAAATGAGCTTTCGCAGGTTAATAACATAATTCTTTTTATTGACGAAATTCATACAATTGTTGGCGCAGGAGGTGCTACAGGTTCGTTAGATGCGGCGAATATGCTTAAACCCGCATTGGCACGTGGTGAAATACAATGTATTGGCGCGACAACACTTGATGAATACCGAGAGTATATAGAAAAGGATGGTGCATTAGAGCGTCGCTTTCAGAAGGTGATGGTTGATCCTACATCTCCCGATGAAACGGTTGAAATTCTAAATAAGATAAAAGCAAAATATGAAGAGTACCATAACGTTATTTATACACCAGAGGCTATTGAAGCGTGTGTAAAATTAACTATGCGTTATGTTACGGACAGATGCTTGCCTGATAAGGCCATTGATGCGCTAGATGAGGCTGGGTCGAGAGTTCATATCTCGAATATTAAAGTCCCAGAACGTATTTCTCTTGTAGAAATGCAAATTGAAGATGCTCGCTCTGAAAAACTTGCTGCGGTCAAGAATCTTCAGTTTGAAATTGCAGCAAACTTTAGAGATAAGGAAAAGAAGCTAATGGAAGCATTAGAATCTGAGCAGCAGCAATGGGAACGGGATTTATCTAAAAACAAGCAAATTGTTGATGAAGAAAAAGTAGCAGAGGTTGTTGCTTTAATGACAGGTGTTCCAGTGCAGCGCATTGCTCAAGGAGAAGGAACAAGGCTCCTTAAAATGGCAGATGAACTCAAAGGTAGTGTTATTGGGCAAGATGAGGCGATACAAAAAATAGTTAGGGCAATTCAGCGTAATCGTGCTGGACTAAAGGATCCTAATAAACCGATTGGAACATTTGTTTTTCTAGGTCCAACGGGAGTTGGTAAAACACAGCTCGCAAAGGTTCTCGCAAAATACTTATTCGATTCTACTGATAATTTAATTCGAGTAGATATGAGCGAGTATATGGAAAAATTTTCTGTAAGTAGATTGGTCGGTGCACCTCCTGGATACGTTGGATACGAGGAAGGTGGCCAGCTAACAGAGAAGGTGCGTCGTAAACCATACTCTGTTGTTCTTCTCGACGAAATAGAAAAAGCTCATCCTGATGTATTTCATTTATTACTTCAAGTTCTTGATGAAGGCTTACTTACCGATTCTTTAGGTCGTAAAATAGACTTTAAGAATACGATAATCATAATGACGTCGAATATTGGAACTCGCGAGCTAAAAGAATACGGACAGGGTGTCGGCTTTACCACTACATCTAAAGAAGAACAATTTAATGAAACTTCTAAAGGTGTTATTCAGAAGGCTCTTAGGAAAGCATTTGCACCTGAATTCTTAAATAGAATTGACGATATTATCTTATTTAATGCTCTTTCTAAGAAAGATATATTTAAGATTATCGATATAGAACTTAAGGGGCTATACTCTCGTGTTCTTCAGTTAGGCTTTAATATCCATCTAACTCCTGCAGCAAAAGATTTTATTGCAGAAAAAGGGTTCGATATTCAGTTTGGGGCTCGCCCGTTAAAAAGAGCAATTCAAAAATATTTGGAAGATCCTATGGCTGAGGTTATTATTAAATCAGGAGCAAAAACTGGAGATACTTTATCTGTCGCATTGAACAAGGACAAGACAGATGTTGTAATAAAAAAAGTTACATCAAAAGAAGGTAAATCTGTAAAAGCAATTGAACAAAAGCAAGACGTACAGGTTTAACGCATAACTTTACATTAAACAAAAAGCAATGAATAAAAACGCATCAAAAGTAAAATTTGCAGGAGGCCCTGTAACATTAGTTGGAACAGAAGTTATATTAGGACAAGTTGCGCCAAACTTTACGGCAGTTGGGGCTGATTTAAAGCCTGTGAGCCTTAACGATTTTGAAGGTAAAGTGAAGGTCATTTCTGCATTTCCTTCTGTTGACACGGGGGTTTGCGCGACTCAAACTAGAACTTTTAATAAGGCTGCCGCCGATTTGAGCAATGACATTGTGATAATTAATATTTCTGTAGATTTACCATTTGCCCAAAAACGCTTTTGTGGGGCAGAAGGTATTGACAAGGCTATTACTATTTCCGACCACAAAGCGGTTGACTTTGGGTTGAACTATGGATTCTTGATAGACGAACTTCGTTTGCTAGCAAGAGGAGTTGTTGTTATTGATAAAAATAATGTAATTAAGTATGTTGAATATGTTCCAGAAGTTACAACAGAACCTAATTACGAGGCAGCTTTAGAAATAGCAAAGACCTTGGTTTAAAAAACGAAGAGCGGCTAAAAGCCGCTCTTTTTATATGAATTTAGCAAAAAGATCAAACTCTTCTGCATCTATAATTTCTACGTCATAAAAATGACCGATTTTTGCATTCCCATTAACTTCAATAAGAACCTCTTGATCTACCTCTGGAGAATCGTATTCAGAACGTGCGATATAGTAATCTCCTTCAATGCGATCAATTAGAATGCGCATTGTTTTTCCAACTCGTTCCTTGTTTTTTTGTAGTGCTATTTCGGACTGAATTTGCATAATCTCCTCTACCCTATTCTGCTTAACTTCTTCTGATATTGAATCTTCAAAATTTATTGCAGAAAAAGTATTTTCTTCTTCAGAATAGGGAAATACTCCAAGCCTATCAAATTTAACTGTACGTACAAATTCTTTTAATTCCTCAAAATCAGCGCTAGATTCTCCCGGATGTCCTACTAAAAGCGTTGTTCTAATCGCAATGTCAGGGACTTCTTGCTTTAATTTATTGATTAGCGCGTATGTTTCTTCTTTGTTAATACCCCTTCTCATCTTTTTTAGGACTCTATCGCTAATATGTTGGAATGGGATGTCTAAGTAGCTACATACCTTTGGGTTGTTACGAAGAACTGCGATTACATCATCAGGAAAAAATGTAGGATAAGCATAATGAAGTCTTATCCATTCAATACCATTAACTTCCGAAAGTCTATTTAGTAATTCTCCTAGTTTTCTTTTACCGTAAATGTCTAGACCATAATACGTTGAATCTTGAGCAATAACAAGCAATTCTTTAACTCCTTTGTTGGCAAGAGTGGTGGCCTCTGCAACCAAATCTTCCATTGGAACTGAAATGTGCTTTCCTCTAATTAGGGGAATTGCACAGTATGAGCATCCCCAGTTGCAACCTTCTGAGATTTTTAAATAAGCGTAATGGTTGGGCGTTGTAATGCTCCTTTCTCCAAGCAAATCCGATTTGAGATCTCCTCCAATTGCTTTTACAATATCTTCTAAATTGTTTACGCCAAAGAAATCGTCTACCTCTGGTATTTCTGCCTGCAAATTTTTTTTATAACGTTCTGCAAGACATCCCATAACAAAAAGATGACGAATCTTTCCGCTAACTTTTGCGTGGGCAAATGATAATATGGTATCTATTGATTCCTCTTTTGCATCACCAATAAAGCCACAGGTGTTAATAACGACGACTTTAGCACTCGTGTCGTTAGAGTCATGTACAACGCTAAAGCCATTGACTTCTAATTGCTTAATTAAACGCTCAGAATCAACAAGATTTTTAGAGCAGCCTAATGTTACTATGTTTATTTTCTTCTTCATTTAATTAATTTCATCCTTTTTTGCTAACTGTTGAAAAGCGAGTTTACAAATGATTTTCTGTCAAATAGTTGCAAGTCTTCAACGCCTTCTCCAACACCTATGAATTTTACAGGAATTTTAAATTGGTCTGAAATTCCTAAAACAACGCCACCTTTAGCCGTTCCATCAAGTTTTGTAAGTGCTAGTGCTGTAACTTCTGTAGCAATGGTAAACTGCTTGGCTTGTTCAAAAGCATTTTGTCCAGTGGAGCCGTCAAGAACCAATAAAACCTCATGAGGAGCATCTGGTATAACTTTTTGCATAACATTTCTGATTTTTGAAAGCTCGTTCATAAGATTTATCTTGTTATGCAAACGTCCCGCCGTATCTATAATTACGACATCTGCATTATTCTTTTTGGCTGACGATAAAGTGTCAAAAGCTACAGATGCAGGGTCTGATCCCATTTGCTGCTTTATTATGGTTGCATTAGATCGTTCTGCCCAAACGCTAAGCTGTTCAATAGCGGCAGCCCTAAAGGTATCAGCAGCACCAAGAAAAACTTTTTTCCCATTCTTTGTTAGCTGTGCTGCAAGTTTTCCGATGGTTGTGGTTTTACCTACACCATTTACACCGACAACCATTACAACGTAGGGCTTTTTATTGTCTCCATAGGTTACCTTATCCTCGTATACCGAATTGTTTTCTTCGAGGAGGTTGGCAATTTCCTCCTTTAAAATGAGATTAAGTTCGTCGGTTCCCATGTACTTATCTCTGGCAACACGATCTTGAATGCGCTCAATTATCTTTACCGTAGTTTCAACCCCGACGTCGGATGTGATTAATGCTTCCTCGAGGTTGTCTAGGACATCATCGTCTACTCGTGATTTACCTGCAATAGCGCGTGATATCTTTGATAGAACGCTCTCTTTGGTTTTCTCTAACCCTTTGTCAAGCTGCTCTTTTTTCCCTTTCGAGAAGAAGTCGAATAATCCCATTGCTTTAAATTTTAATCGAGTGTAAATATAAAAAAAGCTTCTTTATTCAAGAAGCTTTTCTTTTACAATGAAATATGGTCGAGATTACTTTTTCGAGAAAAATTCCTTAACGTCTCCGGTTGGAACCATTTCTTCTTTAAAAGTGTAAGCTCCTGTCTTTTCAGACTTTACCATTTTGATACACTTCGTAAGGGCTTTTCCGCCTCCCTCTTTTTTAAGAGTTGCAACTACTTTTTTTGCCATGGTTCAATAACTATTTAATTTCTCTGTGGAGAGTTACTCTTTTCAGAATTGGGTTATACTTTCTTCTTTCGATACGTGCTGGAGTGTTTTTCTTGTTCTTTGTAGTCACGTAACGAGAAGTTCCTGGCATTCCGCTTTCTTTATGCTCGGTACACTCAAGAATTACTTGTACTCTATTACCTTTTTTTGCCATTTCTTGAATCTCCTATTAGTAAATGCCGATTAAACCTAGTTCTTGAGCCTTTGCTAGTGCATTCTTAAGCCCAATCTTGTTAATTGTACGGATGCCCTGAGTTGAAACTTTAAGGGTAATCCATCTGCTTTCTTCAACTAGGAAGAATTTTTTTACTTTCAAATTTGGCTCAAACGTTCTCTTAGTTCTTCTCTTAGAGTGAGATACGTTGTTTCCAACTTGAACTTTTCTTCCGGTGATTTGACAAACTTTTGACATTGCTATACCGTTTTTCTTTTCTTTCTCTTCAAACAGGGTGCAAATTACGTGATTTTATTTCAAAAATACAAAGGATCAGCTACTTTTTTTCGAATTTACCGCTTTTTTAAAATTTCAATCCTAAGCATGTTTAAAGCTGCTGCAGTTGCTCTTACCATTGTTCGCTCTCGATTGTCTCCGAAATTGAAAACTTTAGAGAAAGTTCCATGTTCGGATGCGACTGCTATCCAGGTTGTTCCAACTGGTTTTGAATCTGTGCCTCCATCAGGACCTGCTATTCCTGATGTTGAAATAGCAAAGTCTGTTTTAAGTAATTTTCTGACCCCTTCGGCCATCTGTTCAACAACGCTTTTGCTGACAGCTCCATCTGTAAAAAGTATACATGGGTTTACGTTTAACAAATCTGTTTTAACGTTATCATCGTAAGCTATAATGCCTCCTTTAAAATAGCGAGATGCTCCTGATACCGAAACAATGGTACTAGCCACAGTGCCTCCTGTGCAAGATTCTGCTGTTGAAACCGTAAAATTTTCTGTTTTCAGTATACGTCCAACGACAACTTCCAACTTTTCATCTTCAAAACTGAAGATATTGTCATTCAAAATATTAGTGATTTCTGCGATTTTCGAATTTGTTTCGTTATTCAGACTATTTTTATCGGATCCTATTGCGGTTATTCTAAGTCTAACACCTTGCAAACTTGGGAGGTATGCCAACTTCATATTTGAAGGTAAATTATCTTCCCAGCTTTCTATTTTCTTTGCTAAAACAGACTCCGGAATTCCTGTAGTCATAATTGTTCTATGCAAAATAGCATTGTTGCCAGCTTCCTTTTCAAGTATTTTTATAATTTGTTGCTCCATTAGCAATTTCATCTCAAATGGAACTCCTGGCATTGAAAAAAGGAACTTTCCTTCTTTTTTAAATAGCATGCAGGGGGCTGTTCCGTTAAAATTTTGAATAACTTCGCAAATATCAGGAACTTCTGCTTGCATTCTATTTATATCAGAAAGGGCTATACCTCTTTTGCTGAGAATTGAAACGACTCGATCAAGAGTGGGAGTATCTGTTTTAAAACCGCACTCAAAATATTCTGCTAATGCTTTTTTTGTAATATCATCTTTGGTTGGTCCCAATCCACCTGTCATAAGAATGGCATCTGCATTTGCAAAAGCGTCGTTTAGGGCTTTAAATATTTGATTTTTATTATCTCCGATTGATGTAATCTTAGATATTTCGATTCCTACCTCATTGAGCTTTTTTCCTATCCAAGCGGAATTTGTATCAACAACCTGACCTATTAGCAGCTCGTCTCCTATCGTGATTATTTCTACCTTCATACTGTTGTGTTTTAACTTATTTCCCAACTAAATGTTTGAGGTAAATGTAGGGAAAGGATGTTGGTGTTAATTGATTTTTATAAAAATTAAACAATAAATCCTCAAAAAGAAGATCTTTTTGAGGATTTATATGAGCCTCTCATGGGATTTGAACCCACGACCTGCTCATTACGAGTGAGCTGCTCTACCGCTGAGCTAAAGAGGCGTTTTGGCAAATTTAGTATTTTTTGTAAAAAAACTACTCCAAAATTTGGCCTGTTTCACTTTGTCTGCTTAAAAGAATTGCCTCATATAAGTTTGTTGTGTAGTCAGATTTAATTTTCTTACACTTTTCTATCCATTTTAGAGCTAAATCAAAATTCCCCATCATTTCGCATGCTAAAGCAATGTTAAAAGAAGCCGCATAGGCATCATTTTTATCTCCTGTTTCTAAGTACAATTTCATTAAGCCGATAACTTCTTTCCATCGAAATTCTTGAATAAATGTTCTTACTTTTAAGAAGGAAGGATCTTGGATTAACATATAAAAACGGGCTTGTTCTTCCCAATATGGGAAAAACTCCTTTCCCATTCTATCTGCAATTTTGAAAGATATATCAGAAGCAATGGTGGAATCTAGCTCATCTCTACGAACTTTTTCGTACTGATCATAGTATAAAGAGTCTTTAAAAACCATTTCTCTGATCATACTGCCGTTTGTTGCGTCATAGGCTCTCCACAAAGACGCAAATGTGGCTTTATAGGTTAGCCCATCTACTTTTTCAATTAATGTTCGTAATAAGGAAATGTCGATGAGATATCTTGATTTATCCAGAATGGTATAATTGAATATTTCCTTTTTTGTCAAATCTACGGGCTCATTAGAGTCTGTTTTAGTGCGTAATTTGTACTTAATCGGGATATATGAGGTCGTAAAAGTGCCTAGCGATCTGTAGTAATCGGAAAATAAGTTTGCGGTAGATGCAACCTGGAGGGAGTCATCTACAAATGCGGTTACCTTTTTTCGAAAGTACCTTGCATTGGGATTATAGTTAGCAACAACCATTACCCTATCGTTGGGGGATAATTTCAAACTGTGTGTGCCAGCCTTTAATATTTCTACATTTACCGTATGTGTGGTAACAGCACAAGATGAAACGCTTGCGATAAAAAATAAATATAGAATTTTTCGCATATCAACTTTTGTTAAAGTACTACCAATATAAGCAAAAAAAATGCCAACCTTTATTAAGATTGGCAATATATTTTAGGTGAACTTTGATTAAATGTTCATTCCGCCGCAAACGGTTAGAACTTGACCTGTTACATAAGCAGAAAGATCTGAAGCAAAAAATACGCAGGCGTTTGCAACATCTTCAGGTGTTCCTCCTCGTTGTAAAGGTATTTTTGCAGCCCACTCTTTTTTCACTTCTTCAGGAAGTTGACCTGTCATTTCAGTAATTATAAAACCTGGGGCAATCGCGTTGTGGCGAATATTACGAGTTCCCATTTCTTTCGCTGCAGATTGGGTGAAACCAATAATTCCTGCTTTAGATGCAGCATAGTTGCATTGGTTTGCATTTCCAGATACACCGACAACTGAACTCATGTTGATTACGCTTCCTCCGGCTTGCTTCCACATGATTGGTTGCACTGCTTTGGTAAAGTTAAATACAGATTTTAAATTTACAGCAATAACCGCATCCCATTGGGCTTCTGTCATACGCTTGAGGGCACCATCTTTGGTTATACCTGCGTTATTAACTAAAATGTCTATACGTCCAAAATTAGCTACAATTTCATTTACAACTCGTTGAGTGTCTTCGTAGTTGGCTGCATTTGATGCATATCCTTTTACTTTAACGCCCAATGCTGCGATCTCGATTTCAGTAGCCTTTGCCGCTTCGTTATACTCTAGGTCGGTAAATGCAACGCTACAACCTTCTGCCGCAAAGCGCAGGGCGATAGCCTTACCAATACCACGTGCTGCTCCCGTTACAAGGGCTACCTTTCCTTCTAATAATTTCATAATTTGAAATGAATTAGGTTTATGATTGGCTCAAAGGTATGAAAAAAATATCTCTAAGATAAAAAGTGTGTGTGTTGTAAGAATAATTAAAGAATGTTGATATTTTTGTTTGCAAAGTTTGGCTGTATTTTAAAGTAATTCAATTAATCAATGAAGTTGAAACTCAAACTCCGCTCAAAACTTATTTTAGGCGTACTTGCTGTTGTGTTTGTTGCCTATGCTTTAAGTGTTTATGAGGAAATTCGCGGGTTAAAGGAAGTGTATGGGAAGTATGCGGATGAAATAGCTCTCCGCGTGGGGAAGGAAAACACTACAAAGGTACAGAGAGAGATTGATTCTTTATTCTCTTATTCCTCTCAAATGGCTAATAGTGTACTTAATTGCTTGAATTCTCCTGTTAATGAGAGATTGGAAAGGGTTAAGCAAGAGGTATATCGTGCTGCTGTTGCTCATCCAGAATGGGTGTCTGTTTGGGCTAGTGTTGAACTTAAAAATCTTGATCCTCTTTTTGATAAGGAGACAGGAAGAATTAGCATTACTTATTTTAGAAATAAGGGGAAGCTAGAGTATATACAGGATACTCTTGATTTGGTAAAAAACAAGCGTGCAGAACTTTATGCTGGATTTAAGGCTTCTAAAAAGAATATACTTATGGATCCTTACTGGTATAGCTATAACAAGAAGGATAGCATTTTCGAGACAAGTATTGGATCTCCAGTCTTAATAGATAACAAATTTCAAGCATTGGTAGGTTATGATGTAGAATTAGAGTCAATGCAAGGTATTGTTGCAAAGATAAAAACGCTCAATAAAGCCAAATCTTTTATTTTGTCAGGAAATGGTTCTGTTGTGGCCGCAACCGAAAATGCATTGCGCGGTAAGAATCTGAAAGAGTTTCTAAATATTTCAGAGGACAATGATATTGCAAAGCAAATTTCAAAAGGTATTCCATTTAGTTTTAATGTTGATAATAGTATTACAAGCGAGGAGTATCGATATGTTATTGTGCCAATGGTTAATAAATCTGCAAATGTTAACTGGGCGTTTGGATTTGCAGTGCCTACCAGTGAAATGTTGGGAATGGCTTCAGATACCCTTAATAGGCTTTGGATTGTAGCAGCAATATCTCTTTTGCTTGTTATTCTTGTTATTGGTCTTCTATCGCATCAAATTACTCGTCCTTTGGTGAAGGTAAATGTTGCTTTAAAAAATTTGGCATCGGGTAAGGTTGATGTTTCTAATAAGGTTACGGTTACTACCAATGATGAACTTAGCGATATTTCTCAATCAACAAATACTCTAATAGACAGCTTATTAAGCACTGTTGATTTTGCAAGAGAAGTAGGAAAAGGAAACCTGTCAGTCAAATTCGAACCACAGAGTAATGACGATGTTCTCGGGATTGCGCTGTTGGATATGAAAAAAAATCTAGAGGAAGCTAAAAGGCTTGAAGAGTTACGAAAAATAGAAGACGAGAAAGTAAACTGGGCAACTAAAGGTGTTGCGCTATTTGGAGAGCTTTTACGCCATAATGAAACAAATCTAGAGGAGTTTTCATATCATATTTTAAGTAATCTAATCGACTACATACGAGCTGATGTTGGAGGCCTTTTCCTTATATCGGAGAAAGAAGATGGCTCTAAATCTATCGATTTGATGGCTTGCTATGCATACGATAGAAGAAAATATGAGGAAAGAAGCTTATCTGTTGGCGAAGGCTTAGTTGGAAGGTGTGTCCAAGAAAGTGAAACAATTTTCTTGTCTGAAATTCCAGAAGGATATATTTCAATAGGTTCTGGGTTAGGTAAAGATAATCCTAGATGTATACTTATAGTTCCATTGAAGCTTAATGATGAGGTGTATGGGGTAATTGAACTTGCTGCATTTGATGTATTTGAAAGACATGTTATTGATTTTGTCGAAAAAATAGGAATTACGATAGCTTCTACCATATCTACAGCAAAAGTAAATATCAAAACGAAGCAGCTTTTAGAAGCGTCTAAATTCCAAGCTGATGAGCTGTCGGCACAGGAAGAGGAAATGCGACAAAATATGGAAGAGTTAATTGCAACCCAAGAAGAGTCTGCTAGAAAATCTAAGGAAATAGAAAACTTGTTAACCTCTTTAAGCGCTGCAAGCTATATTTTTGAATATGATATTGAAGGATTCGTAGTTACGGCAAATGATTCTGTTCTTTCTCTTCTAGGTATGAGACGAGAAAACTTAATAGGTCTTAGTGTTAGGGATGTAGATACTTATGTATCTGCAAACTTTGGCGAATTTTGGAATAACCTAAAGAGGGGAATCCCATCAAAGGTAAAGTCGACAATAAAGGGAATTGGGGCAAAAGTTGTTTTATACGAAACTTTCATACCAATTGCTGATGAGGATGGAAAAGTGTACAAAATTATGGTTATTGCCTATAGCATTGACGATTTTGACAAGTTAAAAGAGCAGCAATCCCCGCAGGTTGCTAATTACAAAGCATAAAAAGCAAAGCCTAATGTATTTTCATTAGGCTTTTGTTTTTTAGTAATGTTTATTTAAATTGTCCGCTCATGTGATTCAAAATCTAACTATTGTGAAGATTATTCTTATTTCGTTTTTATCGTTATCAGTGATGCTGCATGGGTGCAAGAACGAGCCTATTCCTGCTCTTCATACGACAATTGAAAATGGCATTGTAGAGGGTTTTGTTTATACGAATAGTGGATATTTTCTGATTTATAATAATAATGATAAAGATGCCAATCATTTTAAGCTATCTATTAAGGCCGACAAATCGTCATCTCCAGCTCAAGTAATTTTTCCTTTATCATTAAGAGACACTTTATTTGCATCAAATCTTATCTATTCATGTGTTGGGAAAGAAGGCGTCTCGTGGCTACTTTTCGATAAAACAGAGGGGAAAAAAAATAGCCCCAAGCGTTATAAACTGATTAAATATGATTTTTTGCGACGAGTTACCGAGAAAACATACTTCATACTTCCGATTGCTGGTCGAGATTTTTCGTCCATTTCTGACCTTCAGGTCGATGAAAAACAAGAGGTTGTCATCTACATAGACAATGCAAAAAAGGATATTGTATCATTAAATGTTAAAGACGGAACTTTTAAGTCTTTTTCACCTCCTATTCGGCAAAAAAGCAGTATTGTATTTCAGCTTATTGGAGATTCTTTGAGAGGTACGTCAGAGGATTTTAAATATAAAATTGCTCTAAATTTAAATAATTCAACACTTTATATTATTAATAAAAAAATCGGTATGCTATATTCTGTACCGGAAAGTTATGTAATTCAAAAACAATTTTACAACAAAGATATTCAATCGCAAGTTATTGAAGAAGAAGGTGATCTTGAAGATGTAGTCGATATCGATTTTGACTATAAGTCGAGGCCAATTGTGGCTACTAAAAGATCAATCTACATCGTTAGGAATAGAGATAAAACAGTTCTGGTTAAAAACTTTAGGTATGGAGATATTATTGCAATTTCTTATGCCTGCAATAGAGTTTACTTTTGTGCTAAATCTGCAAAAGCTACAATTTATAGTATCGCTTTGACGAAATAAAAAAGGCTCTTTACTAAGAGCCTTTTTTATTTCATGTTACTTTATTCCAAGTTTCTTTTGAATTTCCTTTGGAATGGCATTTTTATGAACCATAATGTTCATCGTTTTGTACTGAACAAAGGGACGAGAAGCGTAAAAATATCCTTTATATATGCCATCAGCACTCCAAGAATTTTTTACGATATAAAAAGTATCACCCTTTTGATCTTTAGCGATACCTTCGAGTACCATTCCATGGTCATCGGTTGTTTGATAGTTGTCAAATGCATCTTGACGCATTTGTTGGGTTATAGTCATTTCTGAAACAGGCTCTTCTAGCTTGTAAATCATAGATTCACGCTCTTTTGCTGTTAGCTCAGACCATTTCGATTTTTCAGAGTTTGAAAGGTTTGCCACATTGGTTTGAGGAATTACAGCTACACCTTTATTGTATTGAAACCCTTTTTCGCTAACATCTGCTCCCCATGCTATTGAGTATCCATTGTTTAAAGAGTTATCAACTACCTGCATTAGCTCATCTAATGGTAGGTTGTAAGATTCTTCCCATAGCCAGTTATCTGGAATTTCAAGAATCATTTTTTTATAAAATGGATGATGGGTATAGGATGTTAACGATACGTAATCGTCTGCATTGATGTTCAATTCTTTTGCAAATGATTGTGGGGTATACTCTTTCCCTTTGTAGGAGAATTTTTCAGGTGTTGTCCCAAGATAAGCATCTAGTATTCCGCTAAATCCATTTTTCCATGCAGTGCTTAATTTTTTGTTGGGATTTTTCACAATTACGTCCACATATGCTTTTGTTAACGCATCAAGTTCTCCATGCACATGCTTTTCTTCTCCGTACTTTAGTCCAGGATAAGCTTCTTCTGGAACTAAACCAAAATTATTCATAACCCAGAATAGATCGAAGAATCCGCCACCACCGGCAAAGTTGAAGTTGCCCTGTAGGCGCACATATTTTTCTGCTTTAGCAGCGTAACAGTTGCGAACTAACCACATTTCAGATAGGTCAAATTCTCCTTTTCCTGTTCGGATTAACTCATTTTCCAAAAAGCCAATTCCCGAAAAACTCCAGCAAGTTCCAGATCGAAATTGGTCTTTTACAGGGGTTCCTTGCACCTGCTTAACAACTGTGAATTTGTAACCCTCAGGTTTGGTGGCTTCCTTTTTAGCTTCTTGAGCCATTGCTCCTGCATATAGAAGCGTCGCTAAGGCAAAAATAGTGAACTTTTTCATTTAACTTTTTTTTGTCGCTTATCAGTCTGTTTAAATAGTTGTTATAAAAGAAGATAGGCGATGTGGTTTTTTATTTGGTATTGCGACAAATTTATAAAAAATGTCTACAATCTAACCTTTTTTTGCATTAAAGATCATTTGTACAAAACTCTCATTTCAGTTCTGCGATTTTTCTTTCTAGTGTTTTCGCTAATGTTATCTGCTACAGGTTTTTCTGACCCATAACCGACAGGCTTTATTCTGTTGCTGTCTATTCCGTTGTCTACTAGATATTTTTTTACGGCAAGAGCTCGATATTCGCTCAGTTTTTTGTTGTAATCTTTCTTCCCAATATTGTCGGTATGTCCTGATATTTCAATCCACATAGTTGGATTTTCTTGCATCAGGATTACAAGCCGATGTAACTCGACGAATGATTCTGGAAGAAGCTTATATTCATTAAAATTGAAGTAGACATTTTGCAGAATAGAGGATGCTCCAATTGCAATAGGAGTTAACTCTGCTGTAATTACATACGGATTTTGTATTGTTCGTATGGAATCTAACTTAAAACTTTCAGAATAAAAAAGATACCCTGCTTTTACAATTTGCATTGCATAGCTTGAAAATGCAGGCAGAGAAGTAAAAAAAGTTCCATCTTCCTTCTTTGATAAGGTAATAAAATCATCGTTTCCAGTTGAAAGATTGCCTAAAATTATTTTTGCATCGAGGGGCTTTTTTGTTTTAGAATCCAGAACAACTCCTTTTATATATGAGGTTCTCATTGGTTTATGTTGTTCTGGCATTTCAAAAGTATAAATATCTAACCCATTATTATCGCTGCGGTTTGTTGCAAAGTAGGTGTTTTTGGTATCGGGTGATATGACAATTCCTTGCTCCTCCCCTTTTGTATTGATTGGAAAACCTATATTTTCAGGTTTACTCCACTCGTTTTCTTTAAGTTTTCTGCTAACGAAAATGTCTAATCCTCCCATTCCCCAGTGACCATCAGAAGAGAAATAAAGGCTTGAGCCATCAAAATGAATAAATGGCGCGACATCGTTTTTGGGCGTATTAATTGTGCTTCCTAAGTTTTTTACGCTACTCCATTCTCCTGTCTCATCATCTCTAATGGCCATATATAAATCATAACCACCATACCCTCCTGCTCTATTACTGGTAAAGTAGAGATATTTGCCATCTGGACTTATCGATGGTTGCTTATCTGAAGCATTTGTGTTTACCGGTGCTGGTAGTTTTTCAGGTTTACTCCATCCATTATTGGTGTTTTTTGAATAAAAAAGATGGCATGTTGTTGTACAGATGGTAAAATACATTCCTTTTCCATCAGCAGTTAGCGACAGGGCACCTTCGTTTGCTGCTGTATTTATATTTCCTGGCATTTTGATTGCTGAACTCCATCCCTTATCTTCAAGTTGGTATGATACGTAAAAGTCTTCTTGGTAGCCTGTTAGGTTATTTTTAATGGGAGTATTACTCGTTTTGACGAATGTCTTTCCATCTCCAGTTACGCTAGGCCAGTAATCATCGTACTGAGTGTTAATTGAATCTCCGAGATTTATGGGATTAAAAGTAACAGGATGCTCTTGTAAATTTACAGCAAACTTAGCTCTTTCAATTAGGTCAGATACTTTTGATTGTTGGCTGGGATTTTTTTCTACAAAAAATTGGAAATATTTAATAGCATCAGCGTATTCCCCTTTTTTTAACTTAATTTCTCCTAATTTTGCGCTTAAGAAAGGGTAAAATAGAGGGTTGATCTTATAGGCCTTTTCCCCAAATTTAAGAGCATTATCGGCGTCTCCCTTTTCCATACATGCTTGCATTGCCAAAAGATATGGCTCAATAAATTGATTATCTGCGGTTAAAACTTCATCAATGGTATTAAAAAAGTCGATGTAATTGTGATGTTCAAAAAAAGTTAAGGCTGTTTCGTACAATTTGATAGCCTTCTTATTTTTAGAAGTATACGTCTGTGCATCCAGTTGATTTGCAATAAGAAACATGCATCCGAATAAAAAAACTTTCTTTAGGTAACTCATGGTAAAAGATTAAAAAAGACCTATCTCAGAAGGGATAGGTCTAAGTTATAGAAAACGTGGTTTTCTACAAAGTCTATTTATTGAAAATTATCTTTCGATCTACTGATTCTGCTTTTTGGCGCATATCTTCAGGTATAAACTTCCAGGAATTTAAAGGAGTGTGGTTTAGTTTTCCTGTTCTAATAATTTCATTCATTATAAGATAGCGCAGGTCAAATTTGCTAACATAAACAATCCTTTTCGATATTTCCTCTTGTGGAATCTTGGCTCCAAAGGTCAAATGTCCTCCACCTCCGTTGCCTCTATAGCTGCTCATGGCAACAGTATAAGTGTTAGTTAACTCAAACGGCTGTCCGTTTGCTAAAGAAATGATGTTGATTCTACTTCCTGCATCCTTGGTTATATCTACCGTGTAAATTAAGCCTGCACCAGAGTCAAAATTGTAATATGGATTCTTAAAGTGCGTACTAGAGTTTAATAGAAGCATTCCATTGTTAGGGTCGTCCACTTTTTTAATCCACAGATTATAAGAGTATTCTAAAAAATCTTTAATTTCCTGCCCACTCATTTTGAGTCCATATAAAAGATTTTCGTATTTATAAAGACGAAACATATCTCCAACGGTAATTGTACCTGCAGGGATTAATGCGTTGAACATAAGAGGGGAAGCCATGCTTATATCTGCCTTAGATTCTTTAAGGGCAGCTCTGTGAACAAGATCAACAAAGGACGAGCTCCCAAAATAGGCATCTTCAGCATTTATTGTTTCATCTAAAACACCAATTTCTTTAGAAGAATAGTCTTTGATTTTATTAAAATCAGAATTAAAAGCCGCCATAAAATCGGGATCAGGCTTAACGCTTTTGACATCAACAATCTCTCCTGAAAGTATTTTTTTACTACCAGAGAAGTTGATGCTTAAAACGCCAACAGTTCGTGCAAATGCAGCAGGATTAAGCATCTGCACCGTATCTCCATAGCTATTTACTATTTTGCTATTGTAAACTTCATGATCATGACCAAATAGAATAGCGTCGAATCCTTTTACCCGCTTTGCGACAATTGCAGCAGCATTTTCGTTTTTGTAAGTTTCTTCGTTCTGGTTGTTATAATTGAAATTTATGCCAGTATGGAATAAACCAATAATAGCATCGGGCTTCTCTTTTGTTTGGATGATGTTAATCCATTTTTTTGCGCTTTCTACCATATCTTCAAAAGTCATTCCGCTCCAGATATTTTCGGGGAGCCACGAAGGGATTGCTGGTGTAATTAAGCCTAAGACGGCAATTTTTTTCCCAGCAACTTTGAATACTTTATATGGCTCGAAATAAGGTTTTCCTGATGGCTTAACAGCATTGGCTGCTAACCAAGGAAAGTTGGATTCTGCTCTTACACGATCGTAAACGGGATGTCCTGGTTCTAAATCGTGATTTCCAACTGTTAATGCGCTATATCCCATATAGTTCATTACTCTAGACTGTAGATGCCTACTTAAGGTATCTACAAAGTTGTAATAGTAAACAGTTGGCTGGCCTTGAAGCATGTCTCCATTGTCCAGAAGCAAATAGTTTTCCTTAGCGGCCTTTAAACTTTTTATATAGGCATAAACTTGTGATAAGCTGCCTTCTTTGGGCTTTTGCTCAATGAAGTCATACGCAAATATTGCTCCATGAACATCAGTTGTAAAAACTACTCTTACTTTGTTGATTTTGCTATTGGCAAATCCAGTTAAAGACAAGAGTAGTACAGTTGCTATTGACAATAGCTTTAATTGAAATGTTCTATTCATAAAATGATTTTTTGTACGACAGCATTGAGTTTCAACTTTATGTTCGTATAGGCAAATATAACATAAGGATTGTATTAAAAACAAAGGCTCTCAATTTCGAGAGCCTTTGTTTCTTAGTTTGAATCTTTCGACTCATTATCAATTTCTTGTAATTCTAACTCTTTGTTGTTTTGTTTAATACGGTATCTTAGAATTAAATAAGCTACGGTAAAATAAAATACCATTAGTGATAAAAGCATAACGAATTCATGCGATACTTGTTTTAAACTAGCACCCATTGTATTGAGCCTCAAAAAGCCTTGAATGGCAGCTGTACTTGGAATTATTTTTGTAAAATATTGAAGTACAGTTGGCATTTCATTTATCGGCCATGACATGCCACTTAAAAATACGAACGGAATAGAAGTGAAAAACATGAAGACCAATGAGTGTTCTCTTTTCTTAATCATCGATGCGATGGCTACTCCTAAAAATCCAACTGACAATAAGTAGGGGATTATTAAAATAATGATATCTATTGGATTTCCTTTTTGAGGGAATCCAAAAATCTTATATATAATAACAAGAGCAAAGAATACATTGAGAATGTGTAACAAGAAAAAAGCAGATACCTTTCCTAGTAAAATGGGAATAGCACTTCTCGGATTTAGTGTGTTTTCTAGAAAATAATACTTCCTATTACGTTCTCTGTTGGTTCCTCCTAACATTCCGATACTTAATAGTAAAGTTTGTTGAAGTATTAGTATTAGAAGTCCTGGCATGGCATATGATGCATATCCTGCAGATGGATTAAAAAGGTAGTTTGTTTCAACAGATAGCGGTTGACTTTGCGCTAATGCTTTATTCATATCCATTCCTTTCTGCATTAAGCGAGCAACTTCTATTTTAACTCCCATCGTAGTCCCAGCAGAAACTGCAGCAGATAGTACTTGTTTGTATATCATAAAGTACGTGGCATCTGCATATGCTTTTATGGATGTCTGTTCTCCTCGAAAAATTTTTCTTTCAAAATCTTTGGGTATGATAATTATTCCATGTACGATGTCGTCATAAAATAAATTTTGCGCCTCTTTGAAATTGTAAATATGATAATCTACCTTAATTTGAGAGCTGGCATCAAGCATTTGAGTTAAAGTGCGGCTGCTTTTTGTTTCGCTCAAATCTACGACAGCAACAGGTATTTCTCTTACCACTTCCTTTGAATAGGCAACAGAGTATATTACCGGATACATAATTGTTGCCCCAAAAAGAATTATCAAAACACCAGGATCTTTAACTATGTGCTTAAAATCAGTATAAAATGTATGAATAAATACATCCAAGGATCTTTTAATAGATTTCAACATGCTATATTCCTCCCCAATATTTTTGATACATCATAAACTTTTTCAGTCTGGGTAAAAAAGTAAGAGGTACAAGGATAAAGAAACCCATCATTCCAAGAGGAAAAAGTGCGGTATAAAGTGGTGCACCACGTAATCCTTGACTGATATAAATATCTAAATAGTGAGTAAATGGGAAAAATTGTCCGGCTACAACAAGTGCATGAGGCATTCCTACAAAAGGAAACGTTAATCCTGAGAATGTAAATGCGCATACCGCATATGCGCTTGAAATTGATAGCGCCATTCGAAGATTACTTGTCATATTTGCAATTAAGACGCCAATACCTTGATAGGAAAGAACAAAAAAGAGGTTTGAAAGCATAAGAACAATTCTACTTCCTCTTAGTGGTACCCCTATAAATCGGTAGAGCAAGGTGCTCATGAAAAGGCTTACAATGAAGAAGACTATCGAATAAGGTATAACTTTTCCTGTTATTGCACTGATAACATTAAAGCCAGAAGCCTTTAGCCATTCGCGGGCTGTTCCTTCCTTCATCTCTACATTTATAGCATAAACCGTAGCTGTTAAAATAAACATCTGCAGCATGATAGGAAGTAGTGCTGTAAGCAAATAGTAGGCGTAACTTCCAAAAGGATTATAAAGCATTCTCTTTTCGACCACTATTGGCATAATCTGTTGAGCAGCAACATTTAAATCTTCTCCCTTTTTTGCCCTTGATTGCAGATCAACACCTGCATTTAAGGTTAGCAAAGCTGTTCTAATATCTCGATCTAAAAGGCCTCCTTTTAAAATGTTAACATTACTAACAGATACGTATACTTTACTAGGGATACCTCGATAAAGATTATGTTCAAAATCTTTGGGTATAACTACTAGGGCATTACTTTTCCCTTCTAGAATAAGATTTTTTCCTTCTTCATAGCTTGTAACTCGATAGGCGACATCAACGGATTGGGTTGCTCCAATCATTCGTATTGCCTTACGAGACATGGATGTTCCATCCTGATCGTGAACAGCAATAGGTATTTTGTGGGGAACTCCCTTGTCGAATATTTCTGTAAAAAGGAAAAACGATGCTAGCGGAAATATTAGTAAAACAAATAGATATAGCGAGCTGCTAGATATTCGTTTTAATTCCCTACTTAGCACACACAAAATTCCTTCTCGCATCGAATGTTTAATTCTTTTGCGCATCAAAATAGTTTAAGGTGTTAGTCCTCTATTTTATTCCAATCAACGAGAACGCTCATTCCTGGACGTAATCCTAAGTTTTGTTGTACTGGTTTTGCCTTAACCTCAAATGTTTTGCGGTCAAAATCACCAGATGTTTTAGTTGCAGTCCATGTGGCATAGGCTCCCAAAACAGCAATGTGACTAATTTTAAACTCAATTTCTTTATCGCCTAGGGCAGGAACTTTGCCTTTAAAAGATTTGCCCATTTTTATTTTAGAAAGAAAATCTTCGCGCAGGTTAAATGAAACCCATACATCTTTTAAATCTACAAGCGTAATAACGGGATAGCCAGTTCCAATAAGTTCTCCCTTCTCGGCAATAATAGATGAAATTTCGCCATTGATTGGTGACATGAGATGGGTTTCGCTTAAGTAAGATGAAACTTCACTAACAGCACCAGTTGCTTGGTTTACTAGCGCTCCTGCTGCGGCTTTATCCTCATTTCTAGCTCCTTTTTTGGCCATATCATATACTGCTTTGGCCGCTTCTGCCGTATACTTTGCTGCTTTATATTGCGTTTCTACTTCATCGCGTTTTTGAGCAGCAACTACTCCTTTATTGAATAAATTTTGAATTCGTTTAAAACTTTTTTCTGCAAAATCAGCAGCCGCTTCTGCTTTTTGCCAAGTTGTATATGCTGCTTGTATCTCTTCGATTCTTGCTCCGTTATTAGCTTTCAGACGTTGAGCTTCTGCCGCTGCTTTAACAGCGTTTACTTGCGCAAATTTGGCTGTAACTTCTGGGCTACTTAAAGTATACAATAGCTGACCGACAGCTACTGCATCACCTTCTTTCACATAAAGGCTGTCGATGCGTCCTGGTAGTTTTGAAGCCACCTTAACCTGTGTCGCTTCTATTTCGCCTTGAATGATATATGGTTGCGGTTTTAGAATGTACCATCCAACCAATATTATAAGTGTAAGCAATCCAATAGTGCCTACAGCAAGCATAAAAAACCTATTGTTTTTCATTTTTCGTTTACCCTTATTTTGTTTTTAATTAATTGCTTTAAAACACAAGTTGGCAACTCTACTAACAATGGCATCGTCAAATTCTCGATGTCCGAAATGATTTCTATATCGAGAATCAATGTATAGTAGTGATTGTCCTATGATTAAAACATACAAATCTTCCGATGTTATATGTTCGTTAATTTCGTTATTTTTTTTCCCTTTATCAAGTAATTTTTCAAAGGTTGTCTTTAGACGATTGGCAACTTCAATGTTTATCTCAAAGTTATAATCGTGAATAAGCATAAAAAGGAACTTGATTTGAACAGGAAATTCTTTGGCACGGTTCATTATGTACGCAACAAATTCATGTACGATCTCTTTTATGCTACTTTTAGTCTCGTACAGATAGTCAAAATAGTCGACAAGCGTTTCGACCTTATCTTTAAAAATGTCAGAAACAAGATCGTACTTGCTATTGTAGAAACGGTATAAGTAGCCATCTGCTACACCTGCCCTTTTGGCTATGAGTGATACGGATGCTGCGTTATAGCCGTGGCTTACTACCAGTTCGACGGTAGATTCTTTAATTCGTTCAAGCTTACTTGCATCAATGCTCTTTGCCATCTTTATATGACTGAGTATTCATTCATTTAACATGCAAATATAACCTGTTGCTAATACAAGTATTTCTCATTAACTAAATTTAAACGGCCATTTGAGCATTATTGGTACACAGACTTTCTCAAATGGGCAAAAAAAGAGGCTACACTTCTAGTGTGTAGCCTCTTTTTGTTGCTTTTTTATTATAAACCTAGGCTAGCACTTACGCTTATTTGAATAAGTACTGCAGCAATAAGGGCAATAATCGCATAAAGTTCTGGATATACAGCAAGAATCATTGTTTTACCAAAAACATCATTGCCATTTGCCATTTCATTGATTCCATTTGCAATAACTCCTGCTTGTTTTACCGAAGAGAAGTATCCTACTAGGCCCATTGCTAAGCCTGCAGCCAATATTGCAAATGCAATTTCAATTGGAGCACCTTTAGCAATAAAGGCTGGCATAATGCTATTGAAAAGGAAGAAAGCGGCAAAGCCATATAGTCCTTGAGTAGATGGAAGAGCCGTTAAAAGCATACTCTTACCAAAGATATCAGGATTCTTTTTTAACCCTCCAATTGTAGCATTTCCTGAAATCGAAACGCCAATTGTGCTACCAATACATGCTACACCAACCATAATGGCTAATCCTACATATGCAAGCATTACAGATACAAACATGTTATTATCCTCCAAAATTTTACTTTGTTATTAATCTTTTTGTTGTGTTACTTTTTTTGCAAAAGGTCTATAGTAGCGTCCACTACCCTCAAATCCGGAGTTTTTATAAAACTCCACGAAGCTTAAACGAAGTGGGTGTACAAAAGCACCTAATGACGATAGAGCAAGATTTGCTCCATGACCAAATACCAAAACGATCCCAAATAGCAAATAATCGAGTCCGAAAGGCAATGATCCTAATGCCAGTGCCGCAATCTGATTTACCACAAGTCCTAAAATAGAACCCGCTAAACCTAGGGCAAATAGACGGATATATGACAGTAAATCTCCAAAGAATCCGGTTACTTCATATAGCTCTACGAGCCCCATTCCAATGCGTCCAAATATACCTTTATCTGGGTCGCTAAAAAGCAAAAGCAAACCGACACCAGAATAAACAAGATAGGTAAAATACGGCTTTAAAGGTTCTACAAAATACATTGCCGCGCCTATCAAGATTATCATCCAAGCAATTGGGCCAATTGCAAATTGCCAGTTGGAATGCTTTCTTGCCCTATTGTAAGCCTTTATTGATAATCCAAATAGAATTTGGACAAATCCGATTCCGACAGCGAACAGCATCATTTGATTTCTGTCAAGGAATAGCTTCTGAATATTGTGAGGAAGGAAGGGCCAGCTAGCCATTTCTTCGCCAAATATTCCACCAGAGAGCAATCCCATTACAACAGTCCCCAAGCCTAACCATTGCATAAGAATCAGAAACGGTCTGAAGTTTGCTAATGCTGGTTTATTTCTTAAAATAAATCCGGCAATGATGAAAACAACTCCATAGCCAATATCTCCCATGCACAATCCAAAGAACATTACAAAGAATGGTGCAAAGAAAGGCGTCAAATCCAGCTCATTATATGATGGTGGTACGTATAACTCCCCAATCCATTCAAAAAGCGATGCAAATTTGCCATTTTTGAGTTTTATCGGGGGATTATCCTTTACGGTAGCCTCCTCTGTCAAATAGACTATTGATTTTGACTCCAGATATTGATTTAATTCATCAACTGAAGTTACAGGCGCAAATCCAGAAACAACCGCTACGCTACCTCCAACCTCTCGCTTTACTCCATAGTAAATCGATTTAACATCAATCTTTTCAAGTAAAGACGATCGGGTGTTGACAAGCATCTCGACATACTGCGATAGACTTAATAGCTCTTTTTTTAGCGATTCTTGTTCGCTTTCAACTTTGTCTATGCTGTCTTTTAATTTTGACGCAGATTGCTGTGGTGCCTTTACCTCTGTTGCTGGAACAGAAAAATTTTCGGCATCAGGTTGAACGCAAGCAAAGTAGGTAATTCCGTTTAATTCATTAATTACTTGGATGGGGTATAATAGCTCCCATTCAGGGTTAAAACGCTTTGATGGTATCGTAAAATACCTAATTTTAAGCTCTTTCGATTCTAGATCTTGAATTGCGTTAGAATCAAAATCCCCCCAAGGTGAATGTTCTGAATACTCCTTTTTCAGCTTCTTCAGATCAGCCTCGAGAATCTCACGCTCTTTGAGAATTGCTTCAAAGCGCTCAAGAACATCTTGAGAATCTCTATCAAAAAGTTGATCCTGATTCTCCTGATTTCTTTGTAGCACTTTGATCGCCGCATTGTACCTTCCTGACAACTCAAGCAGCGCTTTTTCTTCTTCGTTCAGATTTCTCTTTTCTTTGGTAACATCCAGCACTCCAATGCGCTGAACATCCTCCAAAAATGAAGCGAAATCTTCATGATGAACAAGGAAAGCATACTTAATCATTTTTATAATCATGATGCAACCTCCTCGTATCGTTTTTTTACAATCTTTTGCGCTGATTTAGAAAGGTTTTCCTCATCCTCTAAGAATCGTTTGATCTTTCGTATAGCATTTTCGTAATCAGGAATTTGAACTTTCTCGTAAAGATTCACTTTTTGGGTAGTTTTCTTTCGAGCTCTATCTAAAAGTCTCATCTTTTGCAGGTAAAACTCTCTTTCAATTCCTAATGTTGAAAGTTCCTTTAATATTTGAATGCCATCGGCATACCAAAAGGGGCTACTAAAAAGATCGAAGTCTTGAACCTCAAAGATAACCTCCTTCAAAACGGGTATTTTAACACCTGCAATTTTGCTAAGGGTTACTTTCACATCGGTTACAGCAACGAGGCCTGGTTCAAATTCAGCCCACAGGCCATGCATGTACTGCATACGATGCATCAGTTCTTTTTGTCGCTCTTCAACCTCATCGGCCATTGTTTTGGCCTTTTTTACTTCGAGACGTAGAGCTGACTCCTTATTCTTAATGGTTGGGAGCGCACGCATTCTAACTCGGAGCTGTTTGTTTAGCTCGTTTAGCGCTGTTTTGTTTATTTGATACTTAACTCCCATGTTCTTATTTTTTAGTTCTTAGGCCAGTATTTTTCTACAAACTCTTGCTTTATAGCAACTTCTGTTTGGTTGAAATACTTAGCTAGCAAGTCCCATGCTGTATCAAGCATTTTGGTTGTGTCAATATTTACGTCGATAGCAAGCAAGAACTTGGAGTAGTCGTAGGCAAACTTAAGAGCCCGTTCATCGTAATCGGTTAGATCGAAACCATTCTCCAGCTTAGTTTTTGCATTTGCAGCATCAGCATAAAGGCGAACTGCAGCATTCATAACTTGAGGATGATCTTCTCTGGTCTTCTTTCCAATTACCAGCTGTTTTAAGCGTGATAGGCTTCGGAATGGATCGATAATCACCTTTCCTGTATCCGAATCGGCACGTAAAAACAGCTGTCCTTCTGTGATATATCCTGTGTTATCAGGAATTGCGTGAGTAATATCTCCTCCGGATAGCGTTGTTACGGCAATAATAGTGATAGATCCTCCATTCGGAAGTTGTACTGCTTTTTCATAGATCTTGGCAAGATCGGAGTACAACGAGCCTGGCATTGAGTCTTTAGATGGAATTTGATCCATACGGTTAGATACAATTGCTAGAGCATCCGCATAAAGAGTCATATCCGTTAATAAAACCAGAACTTTTTGCCCTTTATCAACTGCAAAATATTCAGCGGCTGTAAGCGCCATATCTGGAATGAGAAGACGCTCTACAGGAGGTTGTTCTGTCGTATTTACAAATGATATAATACGATCTAATGCGCCAGCATTGTCGAATACATTTTTAAAGAAAAGGAAATCGTCATTAGACAGCCCCATCCCTCCAAGAATGATCTTATCTGCTTTTGCACGTAGCGCTACCATTGCCATTACTTGGTTGAATGGTTGGTCTGGATCTGCAAAAAATGGGATTTTTTGGCCAGAAACCAGCGTATTATTCAAGTCGATACCTGCAATGCCAGTTGCAATTAACTCTGAAGGTTGCTGACGTCTAAACGGGTTAACAGAAGGTCCTCCAATTTCACGTTCTTCTCCTTGAAGTTCTGGTCCACCATAAATAGGTTTTCCGTAAGCATTAAAGAAGCGGCCAGCCAAATCGTCTCCAACTGTTAATTTTGGAGCATGACCGTAAAATACCACTTCTGTATTAGTTGCAATCCCTTCAGTTCCTGAAAAAACTTGAAGAGTTACAAGGTTCCCGCTAATCTTAACTACCTGAGCAAGCTTATCTCCTACTTGAGCAAGTTCTTCATTCATAACACCTTCTGCACGAAGCGTTACGGTAGCCTTGGTGATATTTTCAATTTTTGTATAAATTCGTTGAAAAGCAGTCGTTTCCATTAAGCAACCCTCCTTTCTTCAAGTATTGCGTTTAGTTCGCTTTCATAGCCATTGAACTTATCACTCTCAAATTCAGAGTAATTCATTTGCTTTAGAACGTTGATTATGCGCTTGTAGTAGTTGCCTACAACATCAAAAGATTCGAAGTTATACTTGGAATTGATGATGTGAGAAACTAAGTTAAGCATGTAGTGTTGTCGATTCAATGGTGTAGAGGAGTCGATCTTATCGAAAGCGTCTTGTTGTAATATAACAAAGTCAACAAGCTCTGACTTCCAGAACCTATCATGGTATTCAACAGGAACACCGTCATCTCCAAGAATATTGATTTGCTCGTAAGCCTCACGGCCTCTAAGTACAATATTTTTTACATCAAGTACCTTATCAACCCACTCTTCGGAAATCTTTTTCTTCAGATATTCTACAATTTCAGGATACTCTAAGTATTTAGAGTATGATTCAATTGGATCTACTGCTGGATATCGCTTAGAATCAGCTCTTTGTTGCGAAAGAGCATAAAAGCATCTTGCAGCCTTTTTGGTTGATTCTGTTACTGGTTCTTTCAGGTTACCTCCAGCAGGAGATACTGTTCCTATAAAAGTTACAGAACCTGATTTTCCGTTGTTTAGATATACGAAACCAGCACGCGAGTAGAAATTTGAAATAATAGCGGGAAGGTCCATTGGGAATGCATCAGCACCTGGAAGCTCTTCCAAACG
Organism: Alistipes sp. ZOR0009; assembly: GCF_000798815.1. Taxonomy (NCBI): domain Bacteria; kingdom Pseudomonadati; phylum Bacteroidota; class Bacteroidia; order Bacteroidales; family Rikenellaceae; genus Alistipes; species Alistipes sp. ZOR0009. Next base: position 54,171 of record NZ_JTLD01000050.1, read on the forward strand.
ATTTGACATTTCACGAAGTGCTTGTGCCCAGCGAGATGTTGAATCGGCAAGAAGAAGCACTTTGTAGCCCATTGCTCTATAGTACTCTCCTATTGTCATTGCTATATATACAGATGCTTCACGGGCGGCAACTGGCATGTTAGAGGTATTACAGATAATTGTAGTACGCTCAATCAGCTTACGTCCAGTTCTTGGGTCTTCTAGGTGAGGAAACTCAACAAACATCTCAACAACCTCATTCGCACGTTCCCCGCAGGCTGCAAATATGATGATGTCAGCTTCGGCATGTTGTGATAGCGCATGTTGTAGAACTGTTTTTCCTGCACCAAAAGGGCCAGGAATAAAGCCAGTTCCTCCTTCAGCCATTGGATTTAGCGTATCAATACATCTAACGCCAGTTTCCATTACCTTGAAGGGACGAGGCTTTTCTTTGTAGGCTTTAATAGCCAACTTAACAGGCCATTTCTGAACCATTGTGATACTGCATTCTTCCCCATTTTCATCGGTAAGAGTTGCAATGGTTTCAGTTATTTTATAGTTGCCTGCAGGTGCCAACGATTTTATGGTGTATTTTCCTTCAAACTTGAAAGGAACCATAATCTTGTGGTTCACCCAGTTTTCTTTTACTTCACCTAACCAATCCCCTGCTTCGACCTCATCTCCAACATTGGCAATGGGGTTATACTCCCAAAGCTTGTCTTCATTAAGAGGTTTGGTGTAAATTCCTCGTTTCAAAAATACACCGTCAAGTTCTTCAAGGTCATTCTGCAAGCCATCGTAATTACGTTGCAGTAGCCCTGGTCCTAGAGTCGCTTCGAGCATATGCCCCATGAACTCCACTTCATTACCCACCTTAAGACCACGGGTTGATTCAAAAACTTGAACGAAAGCCTTATCGCCATTGATCTTAATGACCTCGGCCATAAGTGTTACATCTCCAAGCTTAATATACCCGATCTCATTTTGGGCAACAGGACCATCAACTTGAACAATTACAAGGTTTGAAATAATTCCTGTAACTCTTCCTTTTGTTCTCATATTTGGTTCTTTATCCTATTTCTCATTTTCAATATCGAAGGCCGCATTTAGATCAAATTCTCCTTTTAATTCTGTAAAATACCTTTTAAGAAGTTCTTCTCCTGTTGCGGGATCTAGCTTAATCCAACGAGCAACTATTTCGGTTTTAATCCAGAAACCAAGAATTTTATCTATATTAAAATAGTTAAAAGTGTTGATTTCTTCAATTAGGTTCCATCTTAGCTGGTCGATGCGCCTTTCTCTTTCTAAAAAATTACTGGTATCCAAGGCATGTATAACCTTGTCCATTAGTGCAACCTCTCCCCTTAGTCCAAAGTCGGCCGATAAGTTTTTAGACAGATGTTCCGTTATAGGGTCGTTACCAACTAAAAACTGAGAGACATCTTTATCTAACTTCCGAGCGCTAAAGGCTGCCAAAATATTTCTTAGCTGCCTGTCAAACATAAACCAAACTTTTAAAAACTTATTATCATATTGTTCAACAAAATGATAGTAGCGAGTTGTGAGGTCTACTTCGGGTGAAATTTCTCTTTTTTCTTCCTCCTCTATCTTTGTTTCTTCAGATTTTTCTTTTGCTCTATCTGCAAAAAAATCCTGAATATACAGAGGGAAAAGCGACTTGTTTTCTGAAAATTCTTCGTATGCAGCAACAGGAACTGTACCTAAATCATTAGTAACAGGCTTATTTCTGAGGTATGCGAATACGTTTTCATTGTCATAATGGAGAAAAAGAGCATCTAGGAACTTTTGATGTTCCTCTGCAACGTTCACCTTTAGTTCCTTTTTAATGCCTTGCAAATCAACTTTCCGATTTTCAGCATCAAAAACGAGCTCTGGCAATCCAGTAACCAAATAGTAATATTGGTTTGGAATCATATTCAATTATTTTCCTCCAAAGAGTAGTTCTACAAGACGAGGACGCAAGAAGGATTTGAATAAATTTTCAAAATCTTGCTCTGTAAAGCTAACCTGATATCCACCATCTTTGGGGGCTATCTTAAATCCGGATTTTACTCCTTTGCTAAACTGAACATCTAAGTATACGCTTAGTGCTTCTCCCGCCTTACTAAAAAAGTATTGCTGAAGCTGTTCCTTCTTGTCTTTAGGAAGGAGGACTGCAAGTGAGTTATCCGCATCATTATTAGGATTAAATTTGGAAATTGCCTCCTTTACAATGGATTGAATAAATTCAGGACTTGCAAATGCAGCATCAAGTGAGGGCGTTATTGCTTTTGTTGCAATAATTTCTTCAACTTCCTGCTTAACTGAGTTAATCACTTGCCGTGCAGCCATTTTAAACTCAGAATCGGAGTTTTTGGCCAATTCAGCAGCATTATGCTTTGCATCGGCAAGAATTTTTTCTGCATCCTTTTTTGCTTGCTCAATGATTTGCTGGGCGTCAGCTTTAGCTTTTGCTAGAACTTGCTCAGCTTCTGCAGCTCCTTTGCTTAAGCCTTCTTTATAGAGCTTTTCGGTGAGCTCCTGAAGCTTATTTTGCATATTAAACCTCCTTTTCTTCCCGAGGGAAATTTTATTTTGTTAGACTTCTTATCTGCTCGTACTAAAGGTGAATAAATGCCTATTGCACATTATAACCTTGATTATCTTATATAAATACTATTGACTAAGATAGATATTTAGTCAATAAGCTATTCTAACAAGAGGTTAAAAAATTTCAATAGATCAATTTATTGCCATAAAATCCTTCACTTTACGCTGAAATGGTAAATTATTACACCTTTGCGGATATTTACCGTCCCAATCTCCATCTGTCAAGGAGCTGTCCTGTTCCTTCTTTTTTTGGGAAAATGCCTTTATTTACTTTTTTCACTTCTTCTATAGTATAAAAGGCATTTGGGTTATATCCTTTTATTATCGCCTCGACTTTTGCCAAATCTTTTCGATTGACAATTGTATAAACTAGATCAACGCGGCCCAAAGAACCGTCTGCATGAACATTTGTTGTCCCAAAGCTATTATTATTTAGATCTTTAACAAGTTCTTCTGCCGAGTTCGGGATCATTATTCGAAGAATAAGTGTTCCCATTGCCAACTTTTCTTCAAGAATCATTCCCACATAATTTCCTGTTGCAAAACCAGATGCATATGCAATATAGCAAATCCAATTATTCAAATTTGCCATTATTTGGCTTATTGCGAGAATCCAAATAAAAACTTCGGCAAAACCCAAGAATGGTGCAATACTTTTAACTCCTTTCGAAACAAGGATTATTCGAATAGTCCCGAATGTTACATCACATATTCTAGCAATGAAGATCAATAGCGGCAGAAGCAGGTATGTATATAAGGGATCATTGGTTAAAACGTCCATTCTAAATAAATTTGACTATTTTCGAATATAGGTGCTTTTTTTCTTAAACCAATGGATTTTGCCCTATAAATGCTGCTTTTTTATCACAATTTGCTTTCCATTCACCTTATTTTTCTTCAATCCAATTTGTGATCTTTTCGCAATTAGGCTTTTGTCTAGGTCCGACAAAGTCTACTAAGTTTCCTTTCTCGTCTATCATGAATTTTTGGAAATTCCACTGGACTTCTGCATCAAATTTACCGTTTTCAGCTTTTTCTGTTAGCCATTTATATAGTGGTGCTATATCCTTCCCTTTTACAGAAATCTTCGACATCATTGGAAAGCTAACATTAAATTTTGATGTGCAAAAACTCTTAATTTCTTGATCTGTACCAGGCTCTTGTCCCATAAAATTATTAGCAGGAAAACCGATAACAACAAAATTCTGATCTTTGTATTTTTCATAAAGAGCTTCCAAGTCCTCGTATTGAGGGGTTAAGCCACATTTAGACGCTACGTTTACAACTAGTACTTTCTTACCTTTAAATTCAGATAAGCTCACTTTTTCGCCATCAATTGAAGTTACGGTGAAGCTGAAAAAGTTTTTCCCTTGCGACATCGCAAGTGAAGGGACGATGAGTGCCAACAAGAATAGTATTGGTTTCATTTTAGTGCTTTTTTAAATTTTGACTAACTCCCAAAGGAGTATTACATGAAAACTGTACTATTAACATTAACCTTTAAGAAATGTTTACGCCTAAAAAAGTAAAAGCGACCATTATTGGCCGCTTTTACTTTTGAGATATAGACGAATCTTGTCTTAAATAACTTCGAATGTGCTGTTTTGAACCCACCCTACATTTCCGTCTGCAATTTTGATTTCTCTCCAACCTGGAACTGAAGGTGTGTCTGTTAGCGTAATTTTTGTGCCTTCATGAATTACATACAACTCTTTTCCAGATTGATCTGGAGAACTTTTAACAACAACAACAGGTGCCATTACAATAGCTGAATTTGGGTATCGAATGCTTTGAGTTTTTGAGTTTGCATTCCAGATGGCTACAATTAGCACTAATACAAAGAAGCATGATAGGGAAAAGTAGATTTTTTTTAAAAATATCGTCCCTGTAAATCGATATAGTATGAAGAGAATTCCTGCAGATAGAAGGGATGCTAAGCTAAGCCAAGACCATCCATTCGCGCTTAGCAAATTACGAATTCCATCAGCCCATTCTTTTATAAAAAATGAAGGTATCGCTTCAATTTTGTCTCTTGTTTGAAGACGTGTAAATTCTAGGTTATGCTTTATTTGAGAATCAGAAGGATTGAGCACATACGCTTTTTCAAAATAAAGGATTGCTTTTGCATACTGTTTTTGCTTGTAGTATGCATTCCCCAAATTGTAAAAAAGTTTGCTAGATGCATATCCTGCATCTACAATTTTTTGATACTGAGAGGCTGCAGCCTTAAAGTTAGCCTCAGCATAAAGCTTATTTCCCTCTTCAAAAGTTTGCTCATAAACTTGAGCTGACACAAAATTTGTGCCCAATAGCAATGATATAACGATTAATAAATATCTTTTCATGGCTACTTTTTTAATTGTTCCAACTTGCTAATCAATTCTATGGCAAGATTAAATCGATCTGATTTTTCCTCTCCTTGTCCACTTGGTGCATAACGGGCAAACTCGCACTCTTCGATTATTTGCATAAGTTCTGCAATGGTCTCTTCGTTAGCCCCCCTATTTTTGAGCAACTCACTTGCTCTTTCTTTCGATAAATCGGAAACAGAAATAGCCAACTTGTCGCTTAAATAGCCCCAAAGTGCTTTCAACATTTCTTCATAAAAACCATGAGTATCACCTGATTTAATAAGAATTTCAGCTTTTTTTAATCGTTGGTGGGCTACCTTATTTGCTCGTTTATTTTTGATAAAGCGTAAATCAGAGTTCTCCCGTTCCTTTTTTTGAAGAAATAAGAACACTGCAACAGTTACAATTAGTATAAGAATTAAGATTAGCCAATAACTTGCTGTATTAAAGAAGTAGGTTCCCTTTGGAGTAAAGGATGTATTTCCCACTTTTATGTAAGCAATATCGTTACCGAGCATTTTTATAGATTCTTTTGTGCTTCCTCCTTGAAGAGAACTGCCAGAACCACCTGTCGGATCAGGATCAACTTCAATACTAATAGGTTCAGATTTAACTGTTCTGTATGAGTTCGTTCGGGAATCAAAGAACGAAAACTCTAATGCAGGAATTGTATATTTTCCAGCACTTCGAGGAATAAATGAGAATTCGAAAGTTTTTGTTCCACTCGAACCTGCGGCTGTTGTTTTAACATTATCGCTAATTTTTGCATCAAATGTTTCAAAATCTGCAGGAAAAGACACTTTAGGAGTTTCCAATAGCTTAACGTTGCCAGTACCTGAGATTTTTACCACTAGATTTGCGGCGTCATTTGCTCGCATTTTTACTTTAGAAGCAGAAGCCGAAATGCTATATGCTCCAATCGCACCGTTAAAAGAAGCAGGAGCACCTGATGGTAATTCGCGAACATTTATAGAAATAGCAGGACTTGATAGTCTTTTTCGAACAAGAGTTCCTCCTCCTCCAAAAAAGGCATCAAAAGCACTTTGAGGGGCAACACGCTCTACTATTGAAGCAGATAGTTGGAAGGGATCTATGGTTAATTTTCCAACTTGCTGTGGGAAAAGAACGTACCTACGTATCACCGCAGATTCGTATACCTTGTTGTTGTATTTCTCTCTACTAAAATTTAGCTTCAAGTCGCTGTCTTCAACAACTTGGTTCCAAAATCCATTAAACGATGGAAATTTAGGATCTCCAAGACCATCGATATCAACTCTGCTATATAACTTTAACGTGGCAATCAAAAATTCACCTCTATATAGAGAGGTTTTGTTGACTTCCATTTTTAAGAAAATATCTCCCTTCGTTTGTCCTGAAGATGTTTCTCTTGGAGCACTACCTCTCGAGGTAGTGCTATGCGCATCCCCTTTTACGACTTCAATAGCAAGGCTATTTGAGGTATATGTACGCCCATTAACCCGAATACTTGCTGCTGGAATGGAAAATTTACCTTCTTTTCCAGCTTCCAAAATGTAGGTATAGGTTATAGATGAGGATGAAGTGACCTGACCATTGATAATGCTGGTACTTCTAAACTGTGACATATTTGGACCAGCCAAAACATCAAAATTTCTAATGTCCGGATTGTTAAAATCATCTGGAGCAACGTTCATCTCGTATTTGAGCTGAAACTGTTCACCAACTGATACAACTCTTGGGGCTTTTGCAACAAGCGTAACATTTTGAGCAAAGCCTACAATTGCAAAGCCGATTAAAGTTAATATTGAAAAAATGCGCTTCATATATATATATGATTTCTACCAGTTTTTGTCAATTTTTCTTGTGCGAGCTTTCACTCTTTGGGCCTTTACACGCTCTTGAGCCCCATTTTCACTTGTTTGTAAAGCATCCAACATTCGTTGAGCATCCTCTTTAGAAATTTTAGGCTGAGGTTGCTTTTGCTGCTGCTTATTTTGGTCCTTATTATTCTTATTATCTTTGTTATCCTTGTCTTTGTTCTGGTCTTTTTTGTCATTCTTTTTATTTTGGTCTTTATTCTTGTCTTTGTTTTTATCCTTATTTTTATCTTGATTCTTATTTTTATTATTATCCTTTTTCTGTTGGTCTTTCAATTTTTGTTGTGCGAGTGCTAGGTTATATCTCGTTTCGCTGTCAGTAGGATTTATTCGTAATGCCTTTTTGTAGGCTTCTATACTCTCCTTGTAGTTCTGCATTTTAAATAAAGCATTACCCGCATTATGCAAATTTATGGCCAACCTACCAGGTTCTTTATTCTGGCTAATGCTATGTTGGTAGGCATTCATTGACTCCTGATATTTCTTTTGCATATATAGGGCATTACCTATATTATAGGTAACATCTCCTGATGCAGTATCCGCAGCCTGAGCTTGGCGAAAGTTAAGTTCTGCCTGTTTGAAATTGCCTTTATCAAACTCTTTATTACCCTTTCTAACAAGTTTTCGAACTTGCCCAAAAGAAGATAAAGAAACGAATAAAAGCGTAATTATAAAGTAATATTTCATCATAGCCTTCTACTTACTTTTAAAAATATCGATTTTGCTTAACCAAATGTTCTTGGTTTGAACAATAATGGAATCTAGCAGGAGAATGAGTAGAGAAGCTAACAGCAAAAGCTGAAACTGCTCATCGTAATCTTCGTATACGTAAGACTTTAACTCCATTTTATCCATTTTTCGAACATCATCTAATATGCTGCTTAAACCAAAGTTAGCGCTTGTAGCGTGGATATATTTTCCACCAGCAGCTTCGGCTACCTTTTGGAGAGTTTGTTCGTCTAGCCGGGTTATGACAATGTTTCCATCTTTATCCTTTAAATAGCCGCTATTTGTGGGAATTGGCGATCCTTGAGGCTGCCCAACTCCTACTGTATAAATTCTGATACCTTCTTTTTTTGCCAATTCTGCAGCTGCTATAGGATCATCCTCGTGGTTTTCTCCATCTGAAATTACGATTAGAACACGCGAGTTTTTGGAAGTACTAGAAAAGGATTTTACACCCAATTCAATGGCTTTACCTAATGCGGTTCCTTGTTGCGGAACCAAATTTGGATTAATTGAGCTGAAAAACATTTTGGCCGATACAAAATCGGATGTTATTGGCAACTGCGTATAGGCATCACCTGCAAATACAACCAATCCAAGCCTGTCATCTCTTAACCTATCAACCAAACGCGATAGCGCTAACTTTGCAGTAGATAACCGATCTGGTTTTAAATCGTCTGCCAACATGCTATTCGAGACGTCGAGTGCAACAACAATCTCAACTCCATTAGTTTTGACTTCTTTTATTTTAGAACCAAATTGTGGTCGAGATAGCGACAAGACAAGGAAAGCATAGGCAAGGCATAGTAGAATGAATTTCAGCATCATCCTTTTAGTTGAAACATTTGGAGCTAGCATTATAACGATGCTATGCTGGCCATATTTCTCCATGTTTTTACGCCGCATACGCGCATAAAAGTAGTAGAGTACTACCAAAATCGGTATTACGAATAGTAAATAAAGATATACAGGTTCTGCAAATCTGAACATTTGAATACGTTTTAAGGGATGCGTCTTAAAATTAGGTATCTAAACAGTACTTCTGCAAGCAGGGTAATAATTGCAAGCAGCGCAAAAAGAGAAAACTCTTCACTTCGTTTTGTAAAGCGATCAACCTGAAACTTAGTACGCTCGAGCTCGTTAATTTTGTTGTAAATTTCCTGAAGTTTCGTGTTGTCTGTGGCTCTAAAATACTCTCCTCCTGTAGTTTTTGATATCTTACGCAGCAAATCTTCGTCTATTTTTACATCTACATACGCCATTTGGATGCCAAAGCCGTTAGAAACAGGAGCCAACGCTCGACCACGAGTTCCAACCCCAATTGTATACACCCTAATACCAAATGTTTTTGCAATTTCTGCAGCAGTTAGAGGCGCCACTTCTCCCATGTTATTTTCTCCATCGGTCATCAAAATAACAATTTTGCTTTTCGCTTTACTCTCTTTTAAACGGGCAACAGAGGTTGCCAATCCATTTCCGATTGCAGTTCCATCTTCAAGCATCCCGCTTTTAACATCTCTAATTAAATTAATTAGCGCAGCATGATCTGTAGTTAATGGCGATTGGGTGAAACTTTCACCCGAAAAAACAACCATTCCAATTCGATCGTTAGGTCGATCGTTGATAAACTGTATTGCAACATCTTTTGCAGCAGAGATACGGTCCGGACGGAAGTCCTGAGCAAGCATACTGCTGGATATATCCATTGACAAAACAATATCAATGCCTTCTGTAGATACGTTGTCCTTGCTTTGAGTCGATTGAGGTCGTGCTAATGCAATTATAATCAAAGCAAAAGCAATACATCGTAGCACAAAAGGAATGTGGCGAAGCCTACGTCGGGTAGACGATTTCACTATATTTAGTGGAGCAATTGATGAAACCGTCAATTTGGGTGTAAAATGCCTATTTCTCCAGATATACCATACCACCAATGGTAGTAAAATAAGCAAAAGGTAGAAAAAATTCGGATTATGAAATATGTAACTTCCCATTTCTCTTATTTGTTATCTGAAGATGAAATTTCTTCGCTACTATTCTGCATATCAACGGTTACAACCGCCTTTGTATCATCAATAAAATCGTAAATGGATTTAGTTGCCTGATCGTTTTCTATAGGATCTGATGTATACTTGGCGAATTTTACCAAGTCTGAGGTATTCATTGTTGACATAAGTCGTTCAAAAAGGACTTTATTTGAGTAGCCTGCCCCTTTTAAGGAAGCCATAATCTCAAAAGAGGTCATTTCCATTGCATTGATATTCATTCTTTCTTCAAGGTACTTGCGAAGAATATCTGTTAGCTCAGAAAAATATTCCTTTACATGTCCATTTTGCCAAAGTTTTTTACGCTGAAGTTGCTCTAGTTCCTTGAAAGCTTTAACGTGAGCTGGTTCTACTATTTTCTTTTTAAAGGTAAATATGGGCTGTTCCTTATTTTTTCTGAAGTACATAACTATACCTACAATTGCACCAATTAATAGCAGAATGGCTATGATAGCAATTGCAATTTCCTCAAAGGTATATGGAGCCTTTATATTTGCTTTTATTCCATACAATGGTCTTTTTGTGCTATCAACAGCAACCGTATTTACCTTTAGTGAGATAGGTTGCGTAAGTAGCGTATCCACATTTGAACCATTAAAATACAAGATTGGGATTCTAGGAATTACATAGCTTCCAGAATCAAAGGATGTCAGGATATAGCGCTTTGTTAGCAAAATTGCACCATTTTCAGCTTTTGAGGTGTCGGTTGCAAATTGTGCCACTACTTCTAGGCCTGGTTGCAACGTATCTGGTAAATTTGGGAAGCGTACTTTTTTACCTTCTTTAAGCAGCACCTCAACCTTTAAAGCGGTTTGGCTACCAATCAGAATTTTGGAAGAATCAAGGTGAACCTTAAAATCCTGAGCGGATGCTCCTGCGATGAAAAGCAGGAAAGTCGCTGCAAAAGTGGTAATGTTATTTTTTAAGCTCATACCTACCGATGCTTGAAAAGTTTAATCAAAGGTTTAACATAATCTTCGTTCGTAGCAACGCGTACACAGTCCACCTTAGCCTTGGCAAAAGTATTATTGAGCGTTATCTGCGTCTCATTCCACCATGCGCTATAGCCTTTTCTAACTGCCGCTGAAGCGGTATCAACCCAAATAACTTCGCCTGTTTCTGCATCAACGGCTTCAAGTAAACCAACATTCGGAATTTCAAGCTCGCGGGGATCGTAAATCATTATTGCTCCCACATCATGCTTGTTACCTGCAATTTTGAGCGCATCGGCAAAGCGAGGCTCATAGTTTTTTTCGAAATCATTAAAATCAGAAAGCACAAAGGCCGTACAGCGCTTCTTAACGGCATTTGTTAAGTAACGAAGTGCTTCGGCAATATTGGTTTTATTGCTTTGTGGCTTTAGTTCGATAATTTCTCGAATTATTCTAAGGATATGCTTACGCCCTTTCTGAGGTGGAATAAACTTCTCAACTCTATCGCTAAATAGAATTACGCCAACCTTATCGTTGTTGAGTATTGATGAAAAGGACAATACGGCGGCCATTTCGGCTGTAAGCTCATTTTTGAACTTCTCTTGTGTCCCAAAATGGCTTGAACCGCTTACATCAATAAGCAGCATTACCGTTAACTCTCGTTCTTCCTCAAATACTTTGATGTATGTTTCGTTAAATCGAGCAGAAACATTCCAATCTATATTGCGAATATCATCGCCATAACGGTATTCGCGGACTTCGCTAAAAGCCATACCTCGCCCTTTAAAGGCGCTATGATACTCTCCTGCAAAAATCTGATTCGATAACCCACGCGATTTTATCTCAATTTTTCGAACCTTTTTTAGTAGTTCTGATGTCTCCATAATCCACAATAGTGTATTAGAAAGTATATGACTGGGAATAGTAGTAAATGCAACAATTTTATAAACACCTGTCTGTTAATGCATTTACTTAATAGTCCTTTTGCTAATCAATTAAACTTCCAGTAGCAACTATGGAACTTCAACAGTATTGAGTATTTCTGTAATAATATCTTCGGAGGTGATATTCTCAGCCTCAGCTTCATAGGTTAAGCCAATACGGTGACGTAGCACGTCGTGAGCTACGGCTCTTATATCTTCAGGGATAACGTATCCGCGTCTTTTAATAAAGGCATACGCTTTTGCTGCTAATGCTAAGCTGATGCTGGCACGTGGTGATCCGCCGTATGAAATCATGTTCTCGAATTTCCCTAAACCGTAGGTGTTGGGTTCACGAGTTGCAAAAACGATATCTACAATGTATCGCTCAATTTTTTCGTCAAGGTATACATCACGAACTACCTTTCTGGCTCGAATAATATCTTCAGGCTTTAGGACTGCTGTTGGACGTGGAAATTCACCTATAATATTTTGACGAATAATAAGCTTTTCTTCCTCTTTTTTTGGATACTTGATGATTACCTTAAGCATAAAGCGGTCAACCTGCGCTTCTGGAAGAGGATAGGTTCCTTCCTGCTCCAGCGGGTTTTGAGTTGCCAAAACGAGGAATGGCTCGGGAAGCTTAAAAGTGCTATCTCCAATAGTAACCTGATGCTCCTGCATAGCTTCCAGTAGTGCACTTTGAACTTTTGCTGGAGAACGGTTGATTTCATCGGCTAGGATAAAGTTGGCAAATACAGGTCCCTTTTTTACATTAAACTCTTCGTTTTTAGGACTGTATATCATCGTTCCAATAAGATCGGCTGGTAGTAAGTCTGGTGTAAACTGGATACGGCTAAATTTTGCCTGAATAATGCTGGCTAGGGTATTTATTGCAAGAGTTTTTGCTAAACCAGGCACTCCTTCTAACAGAACGTGACCATCCGATAATAGTCCAATCATCAAACTTTCGACAAGGTGCTTTTGCCCTACAATCACCTTGTTCATCTCCATGTTGATGATGTCAACAAATGAACTTTCTTGCTGAATTCTGTCGTTTAGTTCCTTGATATTCACAATTTCGCTCATACAAGAATTAATGTTTTGTTTTTACTCTGTTTTGTTGCATCTAAAATAACGGCTTACTTTTTTTATTATTCTCATATAGATTAGAAATGGAGTTAAATATAGTTAAAGCAAAGTAATGCATTAAGTTATGGTTGTAAATGTATTGATGTGCAATCAACTAAGAAGTAAAGGTTCACATAAAACTTACTATTCTGTCTAATTTTGAAGATATATTATTCCGTTAAAGGAATAGATGGGGCTATTTTTGCTGCAGATTAGCCACTATCTTTGCAAATAAAACGTCAATGCCTCGCTACTTTATACGAATATCCTACAAGGGCACCCAATACCACGGTTGGCAGGTGCAGCCCAATGCAGTTACCGTACAGGAAAAGTTGAACCATGCACTATCAACCTTGTTTCGTGAGCAAATCGAAACGTTGGGTGCAGGTAGGACTGATTCATTCGTACATGCTTCGTACTTTATTGCACATTTCAACTCATCGAAAGTTGACATAGCAGACAATCCCTATATAATACATAAAATTAATTGCATTCTTCCTACTGATATTACGGCCTATTCAATTAAGCCTGTTAGCGATGCTACAAATGCCCGTTTCGATGCCATCTCACGAACTTACAACTATTTTATACATACCAGTAAAAGTTCGTTCATAAACGAGTTTTCGTATCATTTTAAGGGCGTTTTAAATGTAGATGATATTAAGAACGCAATTCCAACTCTATTTAATCATACCGATTTTACCAGCTTTAGTAAGCTCCATACCGATGTAAAAACGAACAACTGCAAAATAGAGGCTGCAGAATGGATTGAGTATGCTCCTAATCAGTATGTTTTTGTAATAAAAGCCGATCGCTTTTTGCGCAATATGGTAAGAGCTATAATGGGGACTCTTATAGATATTGGGAAAGGCAAAGTTGTTCCAGAGCAGTTAGACAAGATAATAAGCTGCAAGAATAGGTCGTTAGCAGGGACTTCCGCTCCGCCTCAGGGATTATTTTTGGCGAATATCGAGTATCCCGAAAGTGTTTATAAGGAAGATGGAGCCATTGAAGAATATTTTCCAAGATTTGTGTTGTAGTTGATTGTATTGATAAAATCACATTGTTAAATAAAAATGAGGCAGGCAGTTGGGTTATATTTATAGGAGATTGTAGCAATAATCATCAGTAGTACGATAAATAAAGTTGTTGTTGAATATCAATCATTCAATAGCAGAACTAGTATATGCAATAACTTGCCGAAGCCTTTGCTTGCATATGTTAAGGCAGGCATCCTTGCCTTTTTGCATCCATTTTTATATTTAATCGCTAGTTAATAATGACTTACAGCTTAGGATTTTTGTAACGCGACGTTTTTTCTGTAAAAGAGACCTACAGTTGCTTTTCAAAAAATGTTCACAACCTGTGGAAAACTTTGTGGAAAACTCTTTTATAATTGGTGTAAAAAAACTTTCTTTGTCCTATAATCAACGAATTGCAATAAAAACTCGATATAGATGGCTGTTGTTAACAACTTAGAGAGAAAAAGAACGCTTGGTACACCTATTTCCATGCGTAGCAAAAGAATTTATCGCCAATCTATGGTTTTTAATAGTTCTGAAATGAGTACTGTAGAATTTTTCTTTGACAAGTATAAAATACAAAACAGAGGGAAATTTTTTAGAGAAACCATTATTACGGCTATGCTTCAAAAGTTAGAGCAAGATCACCCTCGGTTATTTTAAACTCGTTTATCCCTCTGTGGAGGGTGTTTTTTCCTAAGCATGAAAAAGATACTTATAGTCGGAGAGGATAATGCCTGTCGCTCCCAAATGGCCGAAGGTTGGATGCGGTATTACACCAAAAACTATGCAGAGGTTACCAGTGCTGGAGTAGTGGCAAGTCCGCTTGATTTGAATGCAGCTCACGCTATGTCGCAGGCCATTATCGATATTTCGAAGCAAACAAGCAAAACACTCGAATCTGTTGTCAACGAAACATATGATTTTGTGCTATTTGTTTTTACACCTACCAATTTAACAGCATTCTCATTTAATGGAGCTCCACAAATCGTGGTTAAACCTTTTCTGCGTCCTATTAGTGGCGCAAGCAAAAAGGAAACTGATGCTAATTATGCCAAAATACAAGACGAAATAGAAAACTATTGCTTTGAGTTTGTACATCAGTACGTTCGTAAAATGTACTAGATATGGTAATACAGCGCGAGCTTAAGTTAAAACCCTATCCTCAAGGATTTCATCCTATTACAAAAGACATCCTAGAATTACTTGAAGGAGATTTTCCTCAAGAAGGTTTGCTTAACCTTTTCATCCAACATACTTCTGCGGCATTAACTATAAATGAAAATGCAGATCCTAGTGTGCGGGAGGATTTTGAAGCATTTGTTAAGCACCTAGTGCCTGATTCTTACCCTCATTTTAAACATATAGCAGAGGGCGGCGATGACATGCCTGCTCATATCAAATCCTCTCTTTTCGGGGTTAGCATTACGCTTCCTATTAGCAATTGGCAGCTGAAATTGGGTACTTGGCAAGGTATATATCTCTGTGAATTCCGTAATTACGGAGGACCAAGGCGCATTACAGCTACAATCTTATACTAATCCATTTACCTTTACTTACACTTTTAAATAAAAATTAGTGCTTTTAGTTTGGATTTGACCAAATAATGCTACATTTGCTAGCATTAGTTAGCTAAACAAAACATTAATCATTATATGGAAAGAAAGCTTTTCCTCGGTGATGAAGCCATTGCACAAGGGGCAATTGATGGAGGATTGTCTGGCATCTACGCCTATCCTGGCACACCATCTACCGAAATTATGGAGTATATGCAAGCATCGAAAGAAGCTCGCGAAAAAAACATTCACAACATTTGGTCTACCAACGAAAAAACAGCAATGGAAGCAGCTCTGGGCATGTCCTATGCTGGTAAACGTTCTATGGTATGCTTTAAGCATGTGGGACTTAATGTTGCAGCCGACTGCTTTATGAATGCTTCCATTACAGGTGTTAATGGTGGCCTAATTGTTGTTTCGGCAGACGATCCATCTATGCACTCTTCTCAAAATGAGCAGGACTCTCGCTTCTATGCTAAGTTTGCGATGATTCCAATCTTAGAACCATCAAATCAGCAAGAGGCATACGATATGACCTACTCGGCATTCGAGTTGAGCGAATCGCTTAAGCTTCCTGTAATGATTCGCATTACTACTCGTATGGCACACTCTCGTGCAGGGGTCGAAACAAAATCGAAAAAAGCTCAAAACGAGCTAAAGTTGCCATCTGATCCTCGTCAGTTTGTTCTTCTTCCCGCCATTGCACGTAAGAACTACAAAACGCTTCTTTCGTCTCAAGCGGTAATGGAAAAGGAATCTGAAAAGTCAACCTTTAACAAGTTAACTGATGCTGCGAATAAGAAGTTAGGTATTATTGCAACGGGGATTGCCTATAATTATCTGATGGAAAACTACGACGGAGTATCTCCATACCCTGTTTTGAAGGTTTGCCAGTATCCACTTCCTCGTAAACAGGTTGAAACATTATACAACGAGTGTGAGGAGCTACTTATTCTTGAAGAAGGCTATCCAATTATTGAGGAAATGATAAAAGGTTTCCTTGCTGTAGGAAAGCCAATACATGGTAGGTTAGATGGCACACTTCCTCGTGACGGAGAATTAAATCCAACCATTGTAGCCAAATCACTTGGCTTGCCTGTCGAAGAAGGTTCTGTTGTACCTTCAATTGTGATGCCACGACCACCTGCACTATGTCAAGGTTGCGGTCACCGCGATGTATATGCCGACTTACTCGAGGCTATTTCGGAATATGGGGAAGGCCGAGTATTTGCTGACATAGGCTGCTATACTTTGGGCGCTTTACCTCCATTCAATGCTATTAATACCTGCGTTGACATGGGAGCCTCAATCACTATGGCAAAAGGAGCTTCCGATGCAGGATTACAGCCTGCTGTTGCTGTAATTGGGGACTCTACATTCACCCACTCTGGTATGACAGGCCTACTAGACGCTGTTATTGAAAACACTCCTATTACAGTTGTAATTTCGGATAATTCGACAACTGGAATGACCGGAGGTCAGGATTCTAATGCGTATGGACGTATTGTTGATATCTGCAAAGGACTTGGTGTGCATCCAGATCATATTCGCGTAATGATTCCTCTAAAGAAAAATCACGAGGAGAACATGCGTATTATCAAAGAAGAGTTAGCCTATAAGGGCGTTTCTGTGATAATTCCGCAACGCGAATGTATCCAAACGGCAGCCCGTCGTAAAAAGGCTGAAATTAAAAGTAAAGCAGCTGAATAGCATTAAGCCAAAACTGAAAATTGATTGAAAATGAAAACAGATATCATACTAGCAGGTGTTGGCGGACAAGGAATCCTTTCAATTGCTGCAGCAATTGGAACTGCCGCCGTACAAAGTAACCTATATTTAAAGCAGTCAGAAGTGCATGGTATGAGCCAGCGAGGTGGTGATGTACAGTCTCACTTAAGGCTTTCTGATAAGGAAATAGCATCTGACTTAATTCCAATTGGTAAAGCAGATATTATTATCTCTGTAGAGCCAATGGAGTCGTTGCGTTATCTTCCATATCTATCTAAGACAGGATGGGTTGTAACCAACACCACGCCATTTATCAACATCCCTAATTACCCAGAGAAGGAAACGTTGATGGCATCACTAAATGCTCAAAAAAATGTGATTGCTATTGATGCAGATACCATTGCAAAAGAAGCAGGTTCTGCCCGCTCCTCAAATATGGTAATGCTAGGAGCTGCATCTGCTTACCTGAATATGCCTTTCGAAGTTATTGAAGATGCAATTCGTACGCTTTTTGGTAAAAAGGGAGAAGAGATTGTGGAAGCAAATCTTAAAGCATTGAGAGCAGGTCGAGATGCTGCTAAGGTGTTTTAAATTACAACATAAAAAAGAAAGCCTTGAAGTAATTCAAGGCTTTCTTTTTTTATTTATTATTAATATTGGCTTTATGTAAAGAGAAGTTGTGCTCCCACCAACTTAAAGCCAAGTATCTCAAAAACGGAGTCCGTTTATGGTACATATTCTTATTTTAATGTATGCTAGATTTCTAAATAATTGTATATTACAAAATCAATCCTCTAACTTTTAGGTAATTCATTGTTAGCTTTAAGTTAACATACGAATAACCTCAATAGGTAACTTTGCGCAAACAAAAGTTGACGATGGATAATATTTTGATTTTTATTGTTTTCATACTCCTTCTATTGTCTGTGTTAGACCTTGTAGTTGGAGTTAGTAATGATGCCGTAAACTTTCTAAATTCGGCAATTGGTTCTAAAGCAGCTCCACGCTATGTTATAATGATTATTGCATCGTTGGGAATCGTAATAGGCGCTATCTTTTCTGGTGGAATGATGGAAGTTGCCCGAAAGGGGGTCTTTTTTCCTCAGCAATTTTACCTAATGGAAATCATGACCATTTTCTTAGCGGTGATGCTTACCGATGTTATTCTTCTCGATTTTTACAATACTTTTGGACTTCCTACATCGACCACCGTTTCGCTAGTATTTGAACTTTTGGGTGCAGCGGTTGCCGTATCAATGGTCAAAATCTTTTCCTCAGATTTAAGTATTGCAGATTTGAACCAGTACATAAATGCCGGTAAAGCGCTGGCTATAATTTCTGGAATATTTATATCTATAGGAGTTGCCTTTGTGGTTGGAGGAGTTGTGATGTATGCTACTCGATTAATATTCAGCTTCAACTATAAGCCTATATTTAAGTATATTGGATCAATATGGGGTGGCATTGCGCTCACTTCAATCCTCTATTTCATTGTGATGAAGGGTATTGTTCATTCATCTGTAGTATCAGCAGATACAATTAGCTACATCAAGGCAAATACGTTACTAATTCTTTTAATCTCGTTTGTTAGCCTTTCCTCTATATTTCAGCTGCTAATATCCTTTTTTAACTTTAACCTACTGCGATATATTGTTCTTGCAGGGACGTTTGCCTTAGCTCTTTCTTTTGCTGGAAATGATTTGGTCAATTTCATAGGGGTATTTATGGCCGGACTTAAATCCTATCAAATATTTGCTAGTTCTGGAATTCCTGCAAATGAGCTTATGATGGGCGATTTGGCCCAACCTGTTTCTGCCAGTTTTGTATACCTTTTGATAGCTGGAACCATAATGACAATTACGCTTTGGCTTTCAAAAAAGGCTCGAACAGTCACAGAAACAGAAATTAACCTAGCAAGACAGGATGCTGAAGGAGGTGAGAAGTTTGGATCCAATAATATCTCTAGAAATATAGTAAGAGGTGTTATAAGTGCCAATAATTCTATAAATAAAGTTTTACCTGCTGGTCTCAAAAAATTTATCGAAAAGCGATTTAATACGAACCAACAGGTAAATATAAAGGAGAACGCATCGTTTGATATGCTGAGGGCGTCGGTAAACCTAACTGTAGCCAGCATCCTAATTTCTTCTGCAACATCGCTAAAGCTGCCTCTTTCTACCACATATGTAACTTTTATGGTAGCAATGGCATCATCGCTTGCTGATCGAGCTTGGGGAAGGGACAGTGCCGTTTATAGGGTAACTGGAGTTCTTACCGTTATATCGGGCTGGCTATTTACAGCGCTAATCGCATTTACAGCCGCATTTATTGTTGCTCTATTTCTTTCTTGGACTGGAGTGTATGGAATATTTGTAATGGTTTTTGTTGCCCTTTATTTTATCATTAAATCGAATAAGCTGCATAGCAAAAAAGAAAGCGATGCAAAAAATGAAGATTTAGAAACGATTTTAAAGAAAGAAACGATTGTAGAAAGGTGTATAGAAGAAGTCAATAAATCTTTGCGTAACGTTGTTCATGTCTATAACGAAACAATTCATGGACTTTCTAAAGAAGACAGAAAGTTACTTAAAAAGGTGAATCAGGATGTCGAAGAGATAAACTTAGAAGCCAAACATTATAAAAATAACGTATTTAACACGCTTAATAAGCTTCAAAGCGACTACATTGAAACAGGGCATTACTATGTTCAAGTAATAGACTATTTACGTGAAATTGCTCACTCGTTAAGCCACATTACAAAGCCAGCATTCGACCATATTGACAACAACCACAAAGGGCTGTTAAAGGATCAGGTGGTTGAACTAAAAGCCATCAACTATGAGGTTTCTGAACTGTTTAGTGATATTTCTCGCATTATTAATGAACAAGCGTACGATGAAGTTTCGGATATTATAAAAAAGCAACAGCAAGCCTTGGAACTGCTCAATTCGGCTCGAAAAAAACAAATAAAGAGAATTAAGAATGGAGAAGCAGGAACGCGAAACAGTAATCTTTACCTCGGGATACTAAATGAAACTAAAAATTTACTTTTACAGACTATCAACTTGGTCAAAGCTGAGCGCGATTTCATCGTAAAATAGAAAATAAACCGAGCCCTATCTGTCAAAAGTGGGGCTTTATTTTTCGCTGTAAAAAAGTTATTAACATATATTTTAACACATCTGGCTGTTTGATGTTTGACAAAAAACTTGTTATTGCTACTTAAATAGGCATTTCTTAATACTATATTTTGATATAAACATGTTATTAACAATTTCCTGTTAATATATATTTGTATTTGTCAGCATATTTTATTTAAAACTATCTTAGATTTACTTCATAATAAAGTAGTACTCTTCATGAAGGCTAAAGATATATTTACCTGAATCCATACAACAGGGAATTTATAGCAGTTGGTTATATGTTTTTTAGGTGACAGCTGGCAGTTAAATGGTTACAACGGATGTTGGTAATATTTGGGTTTTGTCTAATTCTTCATTGATATGGATACCGTGAGGCCTCCATCCTGTTAAAAGGGCCTGCAATGTTGGATTGCAAAACTTTGGGGAATCAGACACCCTCAATTAGAATAGGCCGAGTAGATATACTCGGCCTCTCTATTTATTTATGATTCAATCTAGAATAGCAAAACGTATCGTTTGTTGCTTTTTACGTATACACAATTTTTAGCCAACCAATATTAATTTTCTAGGCCGTAATTAAAAATATTTCTAATTAATGGCGTGTAAAACCTCCACATAAACCCTTTGCGTTGCTCCAAATTTCCTCTTCGAAGGAGGCCTAATGGCCTATTAATTCGGTAGTATTTTGCACCTGTCATGGATACTGGAATATCTGAAAAATCGCCTGCTAGATAGTAAAACTTTGCATTTTCCCCCTGACTCTTGATAACAGCCGGAAAAAAACTTGGAATATGATTGCTATCTAATACGTGACGTCCCTTCTCATTTACATCCAGAATGTAATTTGAAATTACATCGTTAGCGGAAGTAGACTCCACAACATCAAACCAATAACTGTAGCGAATTGAAGACGGCAGCTCGTACCTATCTTTGTAAATAGTGTTTGTAACTATTTTGGGAGTGCTCGATATTAAGTGAGTGCCATGTTCGACGATTACAACTCGATCGCCTTTATTTATAAAGGCGATGCCTGCTTTATGAAATGGCCAGACGCCATTATTTTGCTCTAAATATCGTTTTTTTAACCAAATAGGAAGTTCCTTATTTTTATTTGTATCCAGAGTCTGATAAAATCGGCCAATCCAGCCAGTCCATTTCACTCCGAATGTTTTTTCAAAATCTTGTCTGACTCCATCTGAAGCTGGAGATGCTATTGCATTAAACTCAACAACAATAAGCTTGTTTAAACTTTTCATTGCTTTAAGCAAGAAAAGATCCTTAGACGACATTCCCCCGTATATCAAGGATGTTCTCTCTAGGTAAAGATTCAAAGAATCTTTAGACATGGATTTTTCATAAAATTCCGTCCACTCTCCAGTGTAAACACCATACATATCGGCATAGTAAACAGCATCCAATCGGGATGCATAAGCCTTTAAACTAGCGTTTGAATAAGATTCTAAATCGTTAATTTTGTAATTTCCTTTACCATCTGGGAAAAAGCCTTTATAATCAGTTTTAGGCTCATACATGGATAAGCTATTCGGTACTATTTTTTCGTTTTTAAGAACCCAA
Organism: Alistipes sp. ZOR0009; assembly: GCF_000798815.1. NCBI lineage: Bacteria > Pseudomonadati > Bacteroidota > Bacteroidia > Bacteroidales > Rikenellaceae > Alistipes > Alistipes sp. ZOR0009. The sequence goes on from NZ_JTLD01000050.1 coordinate 75,745, forward strand.
AATAACGATTTGTGCTCCTGAACTTCTTGGTTTAGCACTGTTTTGTCAATTACCAGCAAGTTTACCTTTTTTTGAGGCTGTAATTCCCATAAAATCCTTAAACCAACAATTGCTACAACTAATAAGAGGACTATGGTTAATAACCAGAAGTTAGAGTTAACTTTTTTCATTGCACCAAGTTTAATGTATCATATAAAATTATGAATATTCAACGATGGTGTCAATACTTTTTTGAAGTTTCTTGCCTACAAATTTAAGAATAGGCTTTTATCTATAAAAAAAGCGAGCTTGCATTATTACAAGCTCGCTTTAGTCTCTGAATCTATTTTAAACAATTCCCGAGAATCCCATAAATGCCATTGCTAGGATACTTGCAGTTATCAAAGCAATTGGAATTCCTTTCATCTCCTTGGGTACATTATTCATCTCCATCTCTTCACGCAAACCGGCAAAAAGCACCAATGCTAATCCAAATCCTATAGCAGAGGCTACTGCGTAAACAATACTTGCAAATAGGTCAAGATTTTTTTGATGGACAAGAATCGCCATCCCTAAAACAGCACAGTTTGTTGTTATAAGCGGAAGAAATACACCCAATGCCTGATATAGAGCAGGACTTATTTTTTTAAGTATAATTTCGACCATCTGTACCAACGCAGCAATTACCAAAATAAATGAAATGGTTTGCATAAAAGTGATGTTCAACGGCATCAGAATATACTTCTGGAGGAGCCAAGTAATAAGCGTAGCAAGAGCCATTACAAATGTTACGGCACCAGCCATACCTAGCGAGGTTTCGACCTTGTTAGAAACACCTAAGAAGGGGCATATTCCCAAAAATTGAGATAGAACAATATTGTTAACAAAAATTGCTGATATAACAAGAATTAGAATTTCCATACTCCTTTATTTTTTGTTGATGCGGTTGAACAATACCATCAAATAGCCTAGCACCAGAAATGCTCCGGGTGCTAAAACAAAAACAAGCATTCCATCTGTCTGTACAAGCTTATGGCCAAATACAGACCAACTTCCAAGCAGCTCTCTTACTGCACCTAGTATTGTTAAGGATAGCGTAAATCCCATCCCCATTCCTACTCCATCAAACATTGAATCCAAAACACCATTCTTTGACGCAAATGCTTCTGCGCGACCTAGCACGATACAGTTCACCACAATTAAAGGAATAAAGATACCTAAAGTGGCATACAACGCTGGGACATAGGCCTGCATCAGCAAATCTACCATGGTTACAAAGGTGGCAATTACCACAATATATGCAGGAATTCGGACCTTAGCCGGAATTAGCCCTGCAATCAATGAAATTGCCGCATTGGACAGAGCAAGTACAAATAAGGTTGCAGCTCCCATTCCAAGTCCATTTAACGCAGATGTAGTTGTAGCCAAGGTTGGGCACATTCCCAAAAGAAGTACAAATGTTGGATTTTCTCTTAGGATACCTCTTGTTAGATTAGATATGCTACTCATGCTTTCCTCCTTTCATATAGGCATTATATGCGCGATTTACGGCATCAGTAAATGCTCTAGAGGTTATCGTCGAGGCCGTAATTGCATCAACATCCCCTCCATCCTTTTTTACCATCATTTTAAATGTTGCCGGATTCTTACCTTCAAACTGAACGCTAAAGTTTGATTTGCTTTTTTCCATCTTATCGCCTAAGCCGGGAGTTTCTTTGTGGCTTAAAACTTCTATACTACTAATTGAACCATCTGTTAAAAGACCAACCATCAGCGTAAAATGCCCCGAAAATCCTTTATTGGTAAATGTTTCAATAGCAGTTCCTACTAGTTTTCCTCCTTTTCTGGCTGGATACAGACGTAACGTATCGCCATCGACTGCTATTTTGTAGACTTCATCTCCTGGATTATTGTCAAATGGAGGAACAACTTTTTGAATAGCGTTATTTATTTTTTTTGATTTTGCGGCTTCAATAGGTTTTAGTGTGATAAGATATACACCTCCTAGCGCAGCAGACGCAAAAAATGAGATAACAAGCAGCGTTATCACCATATTTTTGAAAGATGATTCTTTAGCCATGCTTCACAACCTCCCCAAATTTATTAGGTTTCACATACTTGTTGATTAGAGGGGTAACGGCATTCATCAGTAGTATTGCAAATGAGACTCCTTCTGGATATGCCCCCCAAACACGAATTATGACAGTAAGCAATGCTATGCCAACTGCATAGTAAATCATTCCCCTTAAAGTCATAGGAGAGGTTACATAGTCTGTTGCCATAAAAATCGCTCCAAGAAGAACGCCGCCTGTTAGGATGTGAAATAATGGATCCATGTATTTTTGTGGATTTACTCCCCAGAGAATTCCTGTAAATAGGATCATTGTAGCCACAATCGTAACAGGAATATGCCATGTAATAACCTTCCTTATTAGCAAGTAGGCAAATCCTAGAAGTAATGCTAAAGCCGAAATCTCACCTAATGAACCTCCCATGTTTCCTAGAAAAAGATCCATATACGATGGAATTGAGCTGTAAATTTCTGAAATCGGTTTTCCAGCCTTCAGGGCCTCCTTTACAACGCCTAGCGGTGTTGCACCTGTGACTGCATCAAGATACTCGGTTCGAGCTAAACTTGGTAGTGGCCAAGATGTCATTTGTACAGGAAAGGAAATCAGCAAAAAAACACGTCCTACTAATGCTGGATTAAACATGTTCGCCCCTAACCCACCAAAACTCATTTTGGCGACTCCAATGGCAATTAGCGATCCGAGCACGACTATCAAAGGAGATATGTTTGTTGGTACATTGAATGCCAACAACATACCAGTAACAACGGCTGATAAGTTCAGTATTGTTACCGGACCTTTAATCAGATATTTCTGAATCAGGAACTCGAAAGTAACGCAGGAAACAACTGCTATTAAGGTTGTTAAAACAGCTCCTAGTCCAAAAAAATATATTGATACAGCCCAAGCCGGTAACATTGCTATGATAACATCCAACATAATTCGTTGCGTTGAATATTCACCATGGATATGGGGCGAGGGCGCTACTATAAATTGTTTTTCCATTTTTTATCGATGTTCGGTTCTACTTTTTTCTGGAACGCATAATTTGCATTACGTTTCCTTTTCCATTACGAATAAAGTCTAGTAATGGAATTCCTGCTGGACATGTATAAGAGCAAGAACCACACTCAATGCAATCGGTTATTCGATTTGCTTCAAGTTCTGGATACATCTTACGCATGCTCATTTTATTTAAGAGGAATGGCTGCAAGCCCATTGGACAGACGCTAACGCATTTAGCACAGCGAATACATTCTGATTTTACAGGGCGTAACGCTAAATCATCAGCCATAATCAAAATGCCGCTAGTTCCCTTAGTTACTGGAGAGGAAGCTGTAGATAACGCTTTTCCCATCATTGGACCTCCGCTGACAACCTTTACCTTGCATTCTGGTAATCCGCCGACCTTTTCTATAAGTTGACTAATAGGAGTTCCTATGCGTACACGAAAGTTTGAAGGATCAATATGAGTCAACCCTGTAACTGTAACTACACGCTCGATTAATGGCTTGCTTTTTTGAACTGCTTCATAAGCAGCCAATGCTGTACCTACGTTTTGTACAACCGCCCCTACGTCTATAGGGAGACCTCCGGAAGGTACTTCTCTGTTAATGGTGGCTTTTATAAGCTGTTTCTCACCACCTTGAGGATACTTTACTTTTAATGGCTGAATAGATATTTCTGAATACCTTTTTGCTAACGACGATAGATGAGCTATAGCTTCCTTTTTATTATTTTCAATGCCAATAATTGCTTTAGAAACATTCAAGGATTTCATTAAAACTCGTATACCAACAAGTAACTCCTCTCCTCTTTCTAGCATTACTCGATCATCAGCAGTAAGGAATGGCTCACATTCGACACCATTGATAATTAATACGTCTGCTTTTTTTCCTGTAGGTACCGCTAGTTTTATATTTGTAGGAAATGTGGCTCCTCCCATTCCTACAACTCCCATTTCAGCGATTCGGGAAATAATTTCGGATGCCGATAATCGAATTTCTTCCTGTAGTGCATTCGAGCAATCAATCGAATCTAACCATTCGTCGCCTTCGACTTTTATAGCGATAGAGGGACGAGCATAACCGCTGGTATCAACAATACTTTCAATACCTTGCACTGTTCCTGATACTGACGCATGAATATTAGCCGATACAAATCCACTTGCAGCAGCAATAAGTTGGCCTACTTTTACAAAATCACCTTTAACAACAATAGGCGTTGCAGGTGCTCCAATATGTTGTGCTAATGGAATATATGCAATTTCAGGTAATGCGAGCGTTTCTACCTTTTTATTGGCAGATAACTTATTTTCAGGAGGATGGATACCTCCTAGTTTGAATGTTCGTAACACGTTTACCTCCAATTATTTTAGATGAATAAACTTAAAGTTCGGCTACAGATGCAGCGTTTTCGGACTTTGGTTTAGCGGGAAAATTTACCTCCCATATTGCAGAAGTAGGACAAGCCTCTACGCATTTTCTGCACAATTTACACTTCTCAAAATTGATGTAAGCAAGGTTGTTTTCAAGTGTAATTGCCTCGAAAGGGCACGTTTTTACGCATTTTCCGCATCCAATACATGCAGATCCACAAGCTTTTCGTGCTATAGCTCCTTTGTCCTTATTGATGCAGGAAACGAAGACACGCCGGCTCTTTGGACCCTTTTTACGAAGTTCAATAATAACCTTCGGACATGCTTTTACACAAGCGCCACAGGCCGTACATTTTTCTTCGTTAACAAAAGGAAGTCCAGTTGTTGGCTCAATTTTGATAGCATCGAAGTTGCATACATTTACACAATCTCCAAATCCAAGACATCCAAATTGGCAGCCAGTTTCTCCAGAATAGGTTGCAGATGCAATGGCACAAGATGGAGCACCATCATACATGTTGATCGTCTTACGATGAGCAAATGTTCCGTTGCATCTAATTACAGCAACCATTGGATCTTTGGCTGCAGCTTCACGTCCTAACGATTTTGCGATAGTCAACATGGTCTCATTTCCGCCAACAGGGCAAAAAAGGTTATCCATTGTCTCCGCTTTGACAATTGCATCTGCCAATCCTCTACAGCCAGGATACCCACAGCCACCGCAGTTTGCTCCAGGCAAAAGAGCCTCTACATCATCAATGCGAGGGTCTTCGTACACCTTAAACTTTTCGGCAACAAAGTAGAGAATAACTGCCAATACAATGCCCAAAAGGCTAAGCGTGATTACAGTTAAAAGAATTGTTGTGTTCATTATAGGGCTTATTTAGGCTAATACGTTTCAATTTTCATGATAAATTTTCGCTCCAACTTTTTTCGAAATAGGTAGAGAAGCAAATAGTATGAAGCGATTGTTGCTAATGTGAGCAATGCTGATATACCCTCTGATTTTAAAAATGTTGAGTATCCCCAAAGACCTACTATTAAAATTAAGACAGGTATCAAGTAAGCAAAAAATACCGATTTTAATCCAGTCGAGACTTCCAGCACTAGATTAACAGTATCACCTTTGCTAACTAGTTGACCTTCATTGGGTATGTGTATTTGTTTTTGCGTCTGTTCAGACATGGAGCAAGCACCTTTTGCATGGCATGATCCGCATGCCGAAGTGCTTACAATACTTACGCATATTGTCTCTGCAGAAACAAATTCAACGACACCTACATGCTCTATTTTCGCACTTTGATGTGACATTTCAGGAACTATAATTAAGGGCTTTTTTTATAAAGTTCCGAATTTAAAGCAAAAGGGAGGTTACTTGTCTATCTGCAATAGTTAAAAGCCGTAAAAAACAGTCTATTAATAATTAATCTAAATTATCAGGATGGGTTTATTTACTTATTTTGGACGTTAGGGGATACTTTAGGTTGCTCATTTCCGTTATTCTAGCCTTGATAGTTCCAACCTTAATTGGTGACTCCATGTAGATTGGCAACCTATTTTGGTCGTCGGTTAACCAAATAAACATATTTTCTTTTCCTGTAAATGCCCTGCTCTTTACCATTTTAGCAGAAAGTTTTATACAACGAAATTCACCAACTCCTTTTACCTTAATGGTTTCCTTCTTGTCGTATTTTATGCTAATATCATGAGCCTTGCTATCGAAAACGATTTGAACAGGAACTGACTGTCCGGGCGAGAGCCTACTAAAATCAATATTTCGAATATTATAGATTAAAGAAATAGCATCACTAGCGCAGGGCGATACAGAGATAGTATCAAAATAGGCAGGATCCTTTTTTTTCTGAATTCGTGCTACTATTTGGTTTTTATCCCAATTGTAGGTGTAAAAATTTTTAAGAAGATAACCATCTTCATTTATGTCTCGATTAAAAAATAAAGGACGCAAAGTGGCCGGATCGAGCCATGTTTCGTAAATATCTCGTACTTGATAAAACCAGTCGTAAAAAGATCTTGATTTTCCAAAGCCACTTACTCTAATAGCATCTTTCCCATTTTTTACTTCTCGCGTTGTTTTTAACCACACATCAACCACGTCAGTCCATACGAAAAACCAGTTGTAGCTAACTACAATTTTTAATTCCTCTCCAACTTTAAATACTCTCGTGGATTCTCCTGTATTTATACCGCAGTTAGATGATTGTCCCTTCGCTGCACTAACGCAGAGCGATAGCATGACTATTAATACTGACACAAATTTCATTCCTGTAACCTTACAATTCGACTTCAACATTAGCTAATCTCTTTCAGATTTACTTTATTTTCTGGGGATAATCTTTGCAACTGTTCTTTTATTACTACATTTTGAGGATTATCTAGTGTAGGATCCTCTTTAAGAACCTCTTCTGCAACTGTTCTTGCATACTGGAGGATTTTTCCATCCTTAGCCAAGTTAGCAATTTTTAGATCGAAAGCAATGCCACTTTGTTGTGTTCCTTCCAAATCACCAGGCCCTCTCAGCTTTAAGTCGACTTCGGCTATTTCAAAGCCATCGCTAGTGTCTACCATAGTTTCTAAGCGTTTTTTTGATTCTTTGGAAAGCTTATGGCCAGACATCAGTATGCAAAATGACTGTTCCGCTCCACGCCCAACACGTCCTCTTAGCTGATGCAGCTGCGAGAGCCCAAAGCGCTCTGCACTCTCAATAACCATAACCGAAGCATTCGGCACGTTAACTCCAACCTCAATGACGGTTGTTGCAACCATTATGTTTGCCTTTCCACTGGCAAATTGAGCCATTGCAAGATCTTTATCTTCTGCTTTCATTTTTCCATGTAGTACTACGGTCACGTAATCTGGAAATGGAAACGCCCTTGTTATGCTTTCATAGCCATCTTCTAAATCTTTATAGTCCATTTTTTCAGATTCCTTTATCAGCGGATATACCACGTAAATCTGACGGCCCTTGGCAATCTCCTCTTTCATAAATCCAAAGAGTCTTCTTCTATGGCTATCTGTAAAATGAATAGTTGTAATTGGTTTGCGCCCAGGTGGAAGCTCATCAATGACAGAAACATCTAAATCTCCGTACATCGTCATTGCCAATGTTCTAGGAATTGGGGTTGCTGACATTACAATAATATGCGGTGGCTGATGATTCTTAGTCCATAACTTCGCCCTTTGCATAACGCCAAATCGGTGCTGCTCATCGATTATAACTAAGCCTAAATTACGAAATTGAACAACATCTTCGATCAGTGCATGAGTTCCTATAAGGAGGTTTATTTTCCCGGCTACGAGCTGTTCATGCAGGTGTTTTCGCTCGCGTTTTTTCGTAGATCCTGTCAATAATGCTACTTCTACAGGCATATCTTTGAGCATTGAGCGAATGGACTCATAGTGCTGAGTTGCTAGAATTTCTGTTGGAGCCATCAAGCTAACCTGGTAGCCATTATCACTGGCTATCAAAGACATCATTAAGGCTACAAGCGTTTTGCCACTTCCTACATCCCCCTGCAAAAGGCGATTCATTTGCCTTCCACTCCCCATATCAGCACGCATTTCCTTTATGACTCTTTTTTGAGCATTAGTTAGAGGAAATGGAAGGTAATCGTGATAAAAAGTATTGAATTTATCACCAACAATCTTACATAACAGCCCCTTAAAACCTCTTTCTCTTAGAACTTTTTGTTTAAGCAGATTTATTTGAATATAGAATAGCTCCTCAAATTTTAATCGTTGTATGGCTGATTGAAGTAAATGCGAACTTTGAGGGAAATGTACATTGATAAGGGCATCCCGTAAAGGGAGCAACTTGAGCTTTTTAACCAAGTAATCAGGAAGCGATTCTCCTATTTGGTTTGCTACCGTTTGTAGCAAAGTGGCAACAATTCTAGAAAACGCTTTAGTTGACAAAAAACTATCTTTTAGAGTTTCTGTGCTACAATAAACGCCATGTATTGCCGTATTTATTATTCCTACCTCTACTTTAGGAACTTCAATTTCAGGATGAGCAATATTTAATTTTCCATTAAAAGTAGAAGGTTTGCCGAATAGTACGTAATCGGTACCTGCCTTGTACTTGTCTTTAATCCACTTTATTCCTTGAAACCAAATAACCTCAATTGAAGATCGTCCATCGCTAAAGTATCCAACTAGCCGTTTCGACCGTCCATCTCCAACTTGATCAAACCGTGTGAATTTTCCCCTGATCTGAACGTAAGGCATATCGGCATGCAACTCCGAAATCAAGTAAAACTTAGACCTATCAACATACCTAAAGGGGAATGTGTAAAGAAGATCTTCAAATGTTTTTATACTCAACTCTTTTTCCAAAAGTTGAGCTCTTTTGGGACCAACTCCTGGTATAAACTTTATCTCACTGTTCAAAATGCTCGAACGCATTGCCTTTTATTAATTTTACAATCAAAAATACTCTAAATTATGTTTTAAATTTGCAGTCAATTAGCAAAATGATGAAGAAAGTCTTTCAGGTAGCAGAATTTATCAAGTATTTAATAGGGGCTAAGCATTGGAGAGGGCACGGAGTACATTCGCCTTTCATGTATGATTTTGTCAGAAACACCCTAATGAAGGCGCATAAGCAGCCTAACTCGCGATTATATGAACGTGCTTTTAATAAAATAGCCCCTAAATATATTGAACAAAGTACATTTGGAGCCAAATGTAAGTCGGGTTGTATAACAAGCAATACGCAGTTTCGTAAGATTAGTATTACTCCAAAATATGGTAAACTGCTAAACAATATTGTAAAAAACTATCAACCACGACACATCCTCGAACTGGGTTCTGGTCTTGGTGTTTCTAGTTTCTATCTCGCATATCAAAATTTGAAAACCCAAATTGTCTCTGTAGAGGGCATGTCTAGCTATGCGTCCATATCAAGTAAATGCATGGAAGCACTGGATATCAAAAATGTTTCAATTAAAACTTGTAGCTTTGAGGATTATCTAAATTGTTTAGACAAGGAGTTGTTCGACCTTGTTTTTATCGATGGTTCGCATAGCTACAGCTCAACCATTAGCTATGTCGATGGCATTATGAGGCATACCTCCTCAAACGCATTTATAATAATTGACGATATCAGATGGTCGGCTGAAATGCAATTAGCATGGAATAAGATAAAAGAACACTCAAAGGTAAGAGTATCTGTCGATTTGGGGAGAATGGGCATGCTTTTTTTAAATCCTGAACTACAAAAGGAAGAGTATGTGATAAGATATTGATTTTTTTCTTAATTTCAAGAAAATTATTTGGCATCGCTTATGTCTAAAACTAGTATCATCGATATCCAAGGAATAACAAAGTTCTATAAAGTAGGAACGCAGGTTGTTAAAGCACTTCGTGGTGTAGATATCCAGATTGGAGCAAATGAGTATGTAGCAATCATGGGCCCTTCGGGTTCAGGAAAAACAACCCTAATGAATATTTTAGGCTGTTTGGATACCCCTACGGATGGTGTCTATATTCTAAATGGTACTGATGTAAGTAAAATGGTTGATGACGAGCTTGCCGACGTAAGAAATAAGGAAATTGGCTTCGTATTTCAAACATTTAACTTGCTTCCACGTTATTCCGCTCTGGATAACGTGATGTTACCACTCATTTATGCAGGATATACCAAAGAAGAACGAGAAATAAAGGCTAGAGAATCCCTTGAAAATGTTGGGCTGACCGATCGTATGGATCATAAGCCAAACGAGCTCTCAGGGGGGCAAAGACAGCGTGTAGCAGTTGCGCGTGCGCTCATCAACAAGCCTTCCATTATTTTGGCAGATGAGCCAACAGGCAACCTAGATACCAAAACCTCAATTGATATTATGAATCTGTTTGAGGAAATATATAAAAAGGGGAATACAATAATTGTTGTAACTCACGAAGAGGACATTGCCAAGCATGCCAGAAGAATCGTTCGTCTTAGAGATGGCGTAATAGAGTCGGATTACATCAACGAAAATCCAACACTATTTCAAGAAGTTAAGTTGGAAAATTAGCCTGTTTAATCTAATTAAAATGAAGCTTTACACTAAAACTGGAGACAAAGGAAATACCTCGCTGGCCTCAGGTACGAGGGTTTCTAAAACGCATCCACGTATAGAGGCATATGGCACTGTAGATGAGCTCACCGCATACGTAGGTCTTATAAGAGATACTTCAGACGATCAATATGTTAAAGAAGTTCTTTTAGAAGTATTGGATAGATTAATGACCATTGGAGGAATTCTATCATTCGAGAAGGTAGATCATGGCTATAAAATTCCACAAATTATTAGCGATGATTTTACATATATTGAAGCGAAAATTGATGAATTTACGGCAGAAGTCCCTGCAATGCGATCTTTTGTTATTCCTGGTGGTACAATTCTCTCATCGCACTGCCAAATAGCCCGAACAATTTGTCGTAGAGCAGAACGTGCTGTTTTACGGTTAAGCGAGGAATCAGAAGTACCAGAGCAATGTACCCAATATTTGAACCGTTTATCTGATTTTCTGTTTATTTTGGCACGAAAGTGTGTTAAGGATGCCAACATAAACGAAATTCCATGGCATCCGCGTGTAGATTAAAAAATATTTTTTTTTAATTTGCAACATGATAAGAGCCTTAAAGCTCCATTAACAGATTTAGCGAATTATTTTAACCCATTCACTATGTATTGGACACTAGAACTTGCATCAAAACTAGAAGACGCTCCATGGCCTGCATCTAAAGATGAGCTTATTGACTATGCAACCCGATCGGGTGCTCCTCTTGAGGTTATTGAAAATCTTCAAGAGATTGAGGATGAAGGTGAAATATACGAGAGCATCGAGGATATTTGGCCTGATTATCCAAGTAAAGATGACTTTTTCTTTAATGAAGATGAGTATTAGAAGAAATAAATAAGGGGATCATTTGATCCCCTTATTTATTCTTTAAATGTCGTATCGAGCTTCTTGCCATATATTTGCAGGTAGTATGGGAATGTAGGCTTAGGAATCGCCTCAACCTCCTTAGACTGATCTTTTCTAACAATCTTTCTCGTTATATCAAAACGACTCGTCGGACGATTTTCTGGCGTCCATTTAAATCCTTTAAGTTTTATCTGGGATTCTTCAACTTTACCTAGCGGGAAAATATTCGATTCTGGTTTTACCTTAAAAACCATTGTTGAAACCTTTCCTTCGTCCAAATTTATTCCAATATTACTGCTTGTTGCCAAATTCACGCCTTCAATTTCGGTACTGTCTTTGACAAAATAGACCGTTTGACCGTTGCCCTTTACGTCTACTTTCGAAATCTTATTTTTATCGTTAAAAAAAACCGTCATGCTACGACCTTTTATTTGGTTGTAGTATTTTTCAGTTTCCTTCTGTGCTATAAAAGAGTTCAAAACAAGCTCAGCTCTATCAACTTTTTTGTTTTTAGTAAATACGGAAATAGAGTCGGCTGTAATTTGATTTTGTTCGTTCCATATAATAGGAATTCCATACATATACATTATGGAATCTTTTGTCGAATAAACAAGAGAGTCTGCAGTACCTTGAAGATCTTTACGATAGTACCTTACTGTCCCAAGCGCTTTTACAAAACGTATCAACGAATCTTTTGTTGTAACGTGCTTATTCCTAACATTAAGCACCTTCAATGTATCTGCTCTCAAGAATAAGCTATCTTCTTTTGGTTGAAATGTTATACCAACAGCATTTTTAGTAGCAAAGGCATACTCCTTCTTTTTATCTATAAAGCCATTATCAGCAAGTAAAGCTGAATGGTTAGCAGTATCGAGGATGCATGTATTCTTGCCTAAAAAGAGGTGCTCTCTCTGCTTATCATAAACAACTGAGTCAGCCCAAGCCTGATGCTCTTTTGAGAGAGCATAGGAGTTTTCAAATAGCCTGAATGTTTTTGAAGGCTCATGATAGGTCCCCTTTTTAGCAGTGAGGATACCATCTTTATGCCATATGGTAGTACGACCTAAAATGGTCATCACCTTTGCATTCTTATTATAGTTTGCAGAATCTGCTGTGGCTAAATAACTTTTATTGTAGGCTTGAACTTTATTTTTTAAATAGGTACGACCTTCTTTTTCGTAATGCGTTCCACTTTCACTCTCAATAATATTTCCATCAGAAGTAATTACGCCACCTCCAAAAAAGTAAAAAATTTCATCTTTTAATTTGTAGTTAATAAATGGAGATTCGAGAGTCGTTCCATCTTTATTAACGATTTTAACAACACCTCCACTGCTTCTGATTTCTGCAATATCCGTTACCTTATTGATAACCATATCAGAAGCATACAAAATCATACCATCCTTTCTCAGGATCACATTTCCAATGAACCTAATTATATCTCCTTCCGAAGTTCCTGTATTACTAGTAATGGTAGCACTCCCTTTTACTGCTTTGGCATTGTCGAGAACCCCTACTCCATTTATAAATCGATAGTTATCACCAGAAACCGACCAATCTTGAGCAAAGATAGAACTCGCCTGAATCGTAAAGAGAATAAACAATAATTTGGAAAGTAACTTCATCTACTACTTTTTAAACCAACCTTTTCTTTCAAAAACACAGTTTCCAAACGAAGGGTCAATTTTGATATACATGGATTGAATTTTTTCAGTTAACCATTGATCAAAATATCTTCGTTGCTTTTCTTGTAATGCGATATCCTGCAAAAGTTTAAAATCATCTTTTAAGTTCGCAACGTGTGAAGGAATGAACTTTTCAATTTTCATAATTTTCACAATCGACTGTCCTGCCTCATCAATAGATTCGTAGGGGTCTGATATCTGGCCTTCTTTCAAGTTGCTAATTGCAAAATAATCTGCTTTGTTAATAAAATCTTTGTCAAACTTTGTTGAATTATAGTTTGTGTTGGATTGCACAGGAACTTGATTAACAACTAGTCCTCCACTTAAACGAGTATTTTTGTCTTCCGAAAAACGTAGGGCTGCCAAATCGAATTTGATAGAATCCTGACGGATTAGACGAGCAATACTATCCAGCTTGTTTTTTACTTTTAGATGATCTTCTGCTGAAAATTCAGGTTTAATCAGAATGTGACGCGCGTTGAATAAATCACCACGACGCTCTACCATTTGGATAATATGAAAGCCATACTCCGTTTCTACGATGTTGGATACTTGACCTTCCTTCAAATTAGAGCAGGCATCTGCAAATGGCTTAACATAATTCTTAGCAGATGCGAGGCCTAATTCTCCTCCTCTTTTGGCTGATTCAATATCTTGAGAATATAGAATAGCTAAATTTGCAAATTTTTCCCCTTTAAGTACACGCTCACGAATGGAAAGAAGCTTCTGACGTGCTTCCAACTTGGCATCACCACTTGCTGGAGGATAAAGAACTATTTGACGGAATACGTACTGATCGGGTAATAGTGGTAGGCTATCTTTGGGGCGGGCACTAAAGTACTTCTGTACATCACTTGGAGTAATGGTTACTTTTTCGTTGATTGTACCCTGCATCTGGTTCGCCAAATATTGATCTTTGATAGTTTCTCTCAGCTCCTGTTTAATTTGAAATGATGTTTTTTTATACATCTCTTCTACGGCTTTCATGGAGCCCAACGTTGCAACCATACGATCTAAACGATCTTCTAAAGCACCTTCAACGCCCATTGAGTTGATTTTAAGGCTATCTAACCGAGCTTGATTTAGGAGCAGCTTCTCAGTAAGCATTTGCTCCAATATGATGCACTTAGGGTCACCAGAAGTTGGCATTTCTCCACTTTGTTTCATCATAAGTAAGCGTTGCTCAATATCGGAGGCAAGAATAATGTCTTTTCCAACAATTGCTACAACATAGTCAATTGCACCTTTTTGTTGGGCAAACGACATCAACCCGGTAGCCACAAAAAGTAACGTAAATAGTACTTTAGAAAGCCTTTGCATATAGAATTTTATTTATTGTCAATGTAAACTCGTACTTTTTCATTCTTCTTTGCGTCTTCAAAAATATTCTTTTCGAAGTTTTGAATCAATTCTTGTCGACGTTTATTTAGAATGATATTTTTGATGGACTCTCGCTCAAACTCAAAGGGTGATATTGCACCTTTCATTTTATACTGTCGCACTGAAACAAAGTAGGTGTAGGTTGAATCTTTCTGCTCGAAGTTAGGATTCTTTACCAAAAATTCATCGGCATTGTCGGGTTTTACAGGCAGTTCTCCCAATATCTCGTTAAAATACACCCAACTATCGTTGAAATAATCAAAATTTTCGGCAGCCTGTTTACCTAAATTTTCTAACGCTCTCATATTTGACTCCCCACTTTGCTTATAGAGATCACGAAACTTTCCAATATAGGGAGAGTTTGATTTTACTTTAATATATAAAGCGCGGACAATAGATGCTGGAAGTATAAACGTTTGAGAATTTTGGTTGTACACCTTTTGCATTTCCTCTTTGGTGATATTGGTGTCCAAATTCTGACTCAAAAACTGCTGTTCATAAAGATTTATAAGCAATGTTGTACGGTAGTCTTCGAGTTGCTGAGTTAAATCCTTATCAGACGTGGATAGGTTATCCTCGGCAATATGCAGCAATATTTGCTTCCGTGACCAGCTTTCAATGTAGCTTCTAAGCAGCACTAAGCTGTCTGCAGGCTTAATTCCTGCAGGGAAAATACTTTTTATTTGCGATAGATATAACTTGTTACCATACACTTCGGCGACTGGTTCTTCCTGTGCATCTTTAAAATACGAGCAAGAGACAAAAATCAGACCTAATGCTGCAACTATAATGGTTTTCCTCATTTTCAGTATTAATCGTAATGAACGACGGTTTACAAAAATAGGCAAATAGCCGATTTTATTGCAATGATAACGCGTTTCAAAGTCAATTTATTGGAGAAATGATGAAAATATTTTTCAACAATTGAATGCTAATCATCAAATCCTCTTAATTACCATCTAGTTACAATGAAAAAGAGGATGACTAACTGCTGTTAGAGCATCCTCCTAAATATGCTTGTTACAAATTATCTGCTATAATTTGGTGCTTCGCGAGTTATTTGAACATCGTGAGGATGGCTTTCGTTTATTCCAGAATTGGTAATACGAATGAAACGAGCATTTTTAAGATCGGTAATATTAGGAGCTCCGCAGTACCCCATACCTGCCCGTAATCCACCAATCATTTGGTAGAGCACTTCTGCCAAATTCCCCTTAAATGGAACTCTAGCTACGATCCCCTCTGGAACCAACTTTTTAACATCCTCTTCTACATCTTGAAAGTAGCGATCTTTTGAACCTTGCTGCATTGCATCAAGCGATCCCATTCCCCGATATGACTTAAACTTGCGACCATTATAGATAATGGTTTCTCCTGGCGACTCTTCAACACCAGCAAACATAGATCCAGCCATTATTGTATCTGCTCCTGCAGCCAGTGCTTTTACAATATCTCCAGAATAACGGATCCCTCCATCTGCAATAATTGGAACTCCAGTATCCTTTATTGCTGCATATACATCCCAAATTGCTTCCAACTGAGGAACTCCAACACCTGCGATTACGCGGGTGGTACAGATTGAGCCAGGTCCAATACCAACTTTAACGGCATCAGCACCCGCATCTACCAACATACGAGCGGCTTCTCCTGTTGCAATATTTCCAATAACGACTTCTAGCGTTGGATAACTTTTTTTCACCAACTTAAGAAGGTCAACAACACCTTTAGAGTGCCCATGAGCGGTATCAATGACGATAGCATCTACATTTGCCTCCACTAGAGCTTTTATTCTAGCCATAGAATCTGGCGTAACCCCAACTCCAGCTGCCGCTCTTAGGCGTCCTTTTGAATCCTTACAAGCATTTGGATTGTCCTTTATCTTTGTAATATCTTTGAAAGTGAGAAGGCCTACAAGCTTATTATCCTTGTCAACAACAGGTAGTTTCTCTATCTTATTCTTTTTTAGGATATCTGTAGCCTTATCCAACTCCGACGACATTGTTGTTATGATATTTTCAGAAGTCATAACTTCATGTACCGGACGAGACATGTCTTCCTGAAAACGCAAATCGCGATTGGTAACAATTCCCACAAGAACATTGTTGTCATCGACTACGGGAATTCCTCCAATTTTATTTTCCTTCATCAGCTGAAGCGCATCGCCAACAGTCCCCGAAAAATGTAGCGTTATAGGATCGTAAATCATCCCATTTTCGGCACGTTTTACCTTACGAACTTGAGCAGCTTGTGCTTCTATTGACATATTCTTATGAATCACCCCAATACCGCCTTCGCGTGCAATAGCAATTGCCAAATCGGCCTCCGTAACGGTATCCATTGCGGCAGATACAATAGGAGCGTTTAACTTAATGTTGCGGGTAAAACGGGTTGAAATGTCAACGTTGCGTGGTAAAACTTCAGAATAGGCTGGTACTAAGAGTACATCATCGAAAGTTAATCCTTCGGTTACGAGCTTTTCAGTAATGAACGACATCTGGAAGTATTTTTTAAAATTGAGCAAAATTAGCAATTTTATTTATCTCTATTACCCGAAATCGATATAGTTTACATTTTTTATTAAACTATGGGACTTTGCATTGAATCTATCAATACATTTTACCTGTTTGCCTTTCAATATGATAGTTTATGTAGTTGAATAAATTGCAGATTGTCTCATTAACATTTGCGTACTGTTTTCAGTAAAACCCATTCCGCCTTATTGCGACATGGTCTATTCTACTGTTTAGTTAGGTATGCGCTAATGCGAAGTCTGTCTTTGAATAAATTCTATATTTGTAGTTGGGACAACAACACTTCCAATGGATCTTTTTCATCAAATACTCAAAAAACATTACGGTTATAGCCAGTTTCGTCCATTGCAACTCGACATCATACAGTCGGTTTACGAAGGACACGACACGCTTGCTTTAATGCCTACAGGCGGAGGTAAATCTATAACCTTTCAAATTCCTGCTTTAGCAATGGGAGGCACTTGCTTGGTTGTTTCTCCTCTTATTGCGCTGATGAAGGATCAGGTGGAAAATTTAAAGAAGAAAAGTATTAGCGCTATTGCCATTCACTCAGGTCTTACAGGCAGAGAAATAGATATAGCATTAGATAATGTTGCATACGGCAATGTCAAGTTTCTTTACCTTTCGCCAGAGCGAGTTGGAACAGATCTTTTTCTGGCCCGTCTTCAAAACATGACCATTAGCATGATTGCTGTAGATGAAGCTCACTGTATTTCACAGTGGGGTTACGATTTTCGTCCATCCTACTTAGAGATAGCAGAGCTACGCAAGCGGCTACCTGGAGTTCCTGTGCTCGCTGTAACAGCAACGGCAACACCAGAAGTTGCTGCTGATATACAAGAAAAATTATGCTTCAAAGATGGTCGGCTATTTCAATCCAGTTTTGAGCGATCTAATCTTGCTTATGTGGTGCGTACTTGCGACGATAAGGAGCAGCAGCTGATTAAAATTGCGAATAATGTAAAGGGCTCTGGAGTAGTTTATGTTAGAAATCGTAACAAAACAAAGGAAATTGCAACAGCACTGGCCAAAGCTGGCATTTCCGCAGATTTCTATCATGCGGGGCTATCTACAGAAATGAGGAGTTTAAAGCAAGATAAATGGATTAAAAATCAGATTCGAGTAATTGTAGCAACCAATGCATTTGGAATGGGGATTGACAAGCCAGATGTTCGTTTTGTTGTTCATATGGATATTCCTGATTGCGTTGAAGCATACTTTCAGGAAGCAGGACGCGCTGGACGAGATCTTAAAAAAGCATATGCCGTACTGCTTTATAGCAATGCCGATGAAGTCCGATCTCGAGATAAGCTGGAGAAGTCATTTCCGCCTATCGACGAAGTTAAAAGGATTTATAGTGCACTTCACTCCTTTTACAATATTCCGTATGGAGGAGGAAAAGGTAGCGTCTACGATTTCAATCTGATTGAATTCTGCACCCAGTACAGAATGAGTTCGCTAATTGTATACAATGCAATACAAATACTCAAAGGAGAAGGCTATTTAGAGGTAACTGATGAGCTGGATAATCCCTCAAGAGCAATGTTTACCGTTTCGAGGGAGGATTTGTATAAAGTTCAAGTGTCCAGAAAGGAGCTTGAGGCTATATCAAAGCTGCTGCTTAGATCTTATACTGGCCTTTTTTCCAACTATGTAAATATCGACGAAGGATACCTTGCTCGTGCATCCAACACCACTCCACAAGTTATCTACGAGTTACTTAAGCAGCTCGCTAAAACAAACGTAATAACCTATATCCCTCGAAAAAAAACTCCGCTCATTATTTTCACGGAAGAACGATTAGATGATAAAAATATCCGTTTTTCTCCTGAAAACTATAAGTATAGAAAGGATCGCTACCAAAAGCGACTTGACTCAATGCTCGAATACTGTAACACACATAAATGCAGAAACCAGCAGCTACTGGCCTACTTTGGCGAAAAAATAGATAAGCAATGTGGAGTATGTGACGTTTGCCTCGAAAAAAATGAGCTGGACCTAACAAACTATGATTTCGAGATAATAAAAGGGAATATAAAGCAAAACATAACTTCTGCTGGCATTTTACCTAATGAGTTGATAAATGGGCTAGCATGCGCTCCCGAAAAAGCGCTGATCGTACTCAACTGGCTGATAGATAATGGAAACATTGAAATAGTTGGAGAGAAACTATTTCTTAAAAATCAATAATTTAAAATGTGTTATATTTTTTATCGCTTTTAGCGTAAAATTGCCACCTTTTTAAGGTTAATGTTAGCTCATTTTGTTTAGTTTTGCCACAATCTAAAATTTAATCTACAACAATGACAGAAAAAATTCAGCACGCACTCTCTGAGTCAAAGACTGCAAGGTGGATTGCGCTTGTGTTGATATCTTCAACAATGTTTTTTGCCTACTTCTTCGTAGACGTGGCATCTCCACTAAAAACTATGCTGGAAACTCAATACCATTGGAGTTCAGACGCATTTGGTTTTTATGGTGGACAAGAATTTTTCTTTAATGTATTCCTCGGATTTTTAATCATTTCAGGGATTATCCTCGATAAGATGGGAATTCGTTTTACCCTAATTACGGCTGGTATTACAATGGTACTTGGGGCATTGATAAAAATTTATGCGCTGACATTTGTCGGAAAAGACGGAGTATCAACCCTATTATGGATGACCTATCCTAATACTGTATGGATAGCCTGTTTAGGTTTTGCCGTTTTTGGCATCGGTGTCGAAATGGCCGGAATTACCGTATCGAAGACTATCGTTAAATGGTTTAAAGGGAAAGAACTAGCTCTTGCTATGGGATTGGAAATGGCTTTAGCCCGTTTAGGTGTATTTGCAGTAATGTGGCTATCTCCTATTTTTGCTACAAACGGAGGACCTGCAAATTCATTTATTTGGGGATGTGCTTTCCTTTGCATTGGATTCCTAACTTTCCTAACCTATACTTTCATGGATGCAAAGTTGGATAAACAATTAAATATTAGCGCAACTTCTGATCCTGAAGATGAATTTAAAATTAGCGATATTGGTAAAATATTTACAAACCCTGGTTTTCTTGCCATTGCAGGTCTTTGCGTTCTATTTTATTCTGCAATTTTTCCATTCCAGAGATTTGCACCTCAAATGCTTGCAAGTAAACTAGATATAGCAGAAGGAATTGCATCTCGTTATGTTTCTATGTTTCCTATAGGGGCCATGATCCTTACTCCATTTATCGGTTTCTTCCTTGACAAAAAGGGCTTGGGAGCAAAAATGATGCTATATGGAGCTATTCTATTAACTGCTTCGCACCTTATCTTTGCCTTAGTGCCAGCAGAATCTTTTAATTCAGCAATTGCAATATTTACGATTGTTATTCTTGGCATTGCATTCTCATTAGTTCCTGCTTCAATGTGGCCATCTGTACCAAAAATTGTAGAAAGTCGCTACCTTGGGTCTGCTTATGGATTAATTTTTTGGATTCAAAACTGGGGATTATGGGGCGTTCCAATGCTTATTGGTTATGCTCTTACGAAATCAAATCCGGGTGTTTCAGAAAAAATTGCATCAGGAGAACTAACGGCTACGGCATACAACTATACAGTTCCTGAACTAATTTTTACAGGTTTCGGTATTGCTGCTATTATTCTTAGCCTTATACTAAGAAGAGTTGACAGAAATAGGGGATACGGCTTAGACCTTCCTAATAAGAAATAGTATTAAATTGAAA
>NZ_JTLD01000051.1 GCF_000798815.1 Alistipes sp. ZOR0009
TTTGCGGCCTAAAATAGCTAATAAACCTTACCGTTGTTCGATATGTATTAACAAATCGCTTAAAAAAGTAAATAAATGGGTAGGGCTGGCGGCTGCCAGGTGCGGGTTGCTGTAGGTGTCCGCATTTTACGGGCGTACGGTAAGGGGCTCGGCAGCGGCAGCAAAGGGTGGCACCGAATGCTGTAGCCATTAAGGACTACAATGGCGTAGCGCACGGTTGGTGGGTTATGGTGGCAGGCAAAAAGGGCACCACGGCAGGAGGCTGTTACGCTGCTTGCGGCTGGCCGCAAACTTCCTGCTGCATGCAGCGAACTATCTACTGCATGCAGTGAACTCTCTGCTGCATGCGGTGAATTGTCTGCTGCATGCAGCAGGAAGTATAAGGAAGGCCATTGGGTGCTAGCCGCAAAACGGGAATCGGCTGTAAAACAACCACAAAGCAGCACCACATAATTTCTTAAATGTAAAAGTAGCAGACGGCGTCGGCAACGTAGCGGGTTTTGCTAAGGATGCTGCAGCGGTGGTTGCTTACGGTATGGGGGTAATAAATAGGTGGTTGCCAAACCTACAACTATCGACGGCTAAGCGTAAACAGAGGCCACATTCGTAATGGAGGCCAGAAGCGTTGCTAAATCAAGCGTAGCAAAGAACCCTATGCTGAGGCTACAGAACTTGAGCTTAGCACTATCACCCTTATTTTATATATACATGTTGTTTGCAACTTTTCTTTTTAAAGTTCAAGCTTTAAGCTTAGTCCGTCTACAAATTGTTACTTTTCTTAGCTTCTTCTGGTTGTTCTTTCTTTTTAAATAAGTCAAATAGCCCCATAATTATTTATCAGCTATTATTTACGTTCGGTCTGTTAGAGTTGGCTGCCAATGGTTGGTATATGCAAAGTAGGCGATTGCGGGCTTCAAACTAATCAAGTTACCTCCCAAAATTGATGCGGGTGATGCTGCTCGAAAACCTCTGAACCTCTTATGAATTACACACATTGTTGTAGTGCGTTATTTTTCAATCTCTCTTTCATTATCAAACCAGTCCGAAATGCTTTTTACCAATTTAAGTATCTCTGGAATATCTGATTTATTATCACGTACAATTAGTTCATCTATTCGTCTTAAATATTTTCCTGTCTCTGAATTACTTATTTTGATTTCATCAAGATTGCTGTCCCATTCGTTTCGATATTGAGTCAGTGAATAATCTGAATTAGGTCCTCCGAAAACTTTATCAGCATCTTTATCGTCCTGTCCATCATCTTCCCAAAAACAAATCGAACAAATTTCCCATGCGTTTCTTTCATCCAAAGTCGGATACCCACATGATGGACAGGTATTTCCTAATCCTTTGATATCATTGCGTCTATCTGCTCCTTCTAATTTAGGAAGATGACGGTTAAAATATTCTCTTCGTTCAGTCAGTTTCGTCATTTACATTCCTTTTAGAGTTTCCATGAATGACCCATAAGTTCCGATATCCATCAGTTCATTTTTGTCAGTTAGAATTCCAAGTCCAAAAGTTTTATCGGATTCGTCAAATGTAATTTTATATCCAGCTTTATCTTTAGCTTCCTCTAAAACCGTCCAGAGGTCAAAAATTACAGAGTCATCGGTCGTACTTTTATATTTCTCTTTTACTGGCTCAATCAAACAGTTATTTAAATTCAGTCCGTAGACATTTGATAAATCAGTTTGTCCTCGTAACTCATTTTCAATTATTATTTTAATTTCTGCACTTGTCATCTGCGTTTTCTCTTAATGCACTACCGGTTGGCAGTATGAACAACAATCGCTTGCGGGCATCCGTTCACTCAGCCAGTACTGCGGCTGCTGCGGTGCAGCAAGTTTCCGCCTACCACTTCATCTGCTTGTTGGCTATACGGTGTGGTAGCGGTAGGTTTTTATTCTTTTTACCAATTCAAATCCTTTGTATTTTTTCAATTTAGGAAATACATATCGATAATACTCATTCCAATAACTAATCATTCTGCTTTCTGTTTTTTTCCAATACTTAGGATTTTCCTCGATGAACTTACAATAGTTCTCAAGGGTATCATTGTTTATGTGCTTATCAAGTACTTCTAATATTTCAAAAACATATTCTCCAAGTAATTGTATTGTAAAAGGAATGGACCAATATTCATTTGCTTCGTTCAAATCCTTAAGTCTACTCTCTCTAATGTATCCATTATGATGGCGCAAATAAATGCAATTCAGAATTATTTTTTGTTTACGATTCAATTGATTTTCAAAATAAACGTCAGGTTCATCAAAATAGATTCTATGAGGGATTAACAAATTTTCCCCATTAAGAAGTATGTTAATACTTTCTGAGTTAATAAGATCCTTAATATAAGGGATGTTGCCATCACAAAGTTTTATGCTATTCTGATTCAGCGGTAAAATCGAAATTACAGCTTTTAAATCAGCTGCTAAATCTGATGGGAACGACTTTAATAGTCGTTCTTCATATACGCTTACATTATTTTTTATCAACTGATTTACCATTCTTACTTTTAAAATGACGCACAACGTTGGCGTGTATGTAACGTTTGGCATTTCGAAGCGATTTCCTATCAAGTTACAACTACTTTTGATACGAGCTGAAACGCTCGATAACCTACTAACTGCCAAATGTTTTATACACGATGTTGTGCGTTCGTTTTTTATTTTTTTAGTCCTATAAATTTCCAAAAGTTAAAGTTAGGTTTTCCAATCTGTTTATTTTGCCTTTCATATATTTTATTTAGTTCTTCATGAGACTTAATTTCTACTTTTAGTCGGTCGGTAACCACAATTCCGTAATGGTTGCCAACATTTGAACCTATTCTTTCAAATTTGCCAAGTGAAATCATTGTTTCATTTATTCTAACACCGTCCGCATAATCTTCGAAAATGTCTACTGGCAATGGATTGTATTTTGGTGTAGATTTTATATATCTCGTGAAAAAATAAGGGTCTAAATCTCCAAATTCAAGTCCGAAAACAAGAGGAACTTCAATTATTTGTCCAGTTTTGTTATTTTCAAATCCACAATGAAACCCGTGTACAAAATATCTCCAATTTTCAACTTTACCAATTTGCCTTTTATCTTGTTTAAGTTTGTTAAAAGTTTCCATCGGAAAGTCTTTGTTCAAGTCTAAATCAAGTTTATCAACTAGCTTAAACAGTAACTCTTCACCTAATTGTCTGTAATCTTTAGCACACTGCTCAAAAAAAATCTGATTTTCTTCAATTTCTTTGTCAGTAATAAGTTTTGCTATATTTATTTCTGGCTCAATTGTATGTATTCCTATTTGGAAGTCTGATAGTTCCTTTTTTAGATTTTGTACGATTGATTCTCTTTGATTATGAAGTCCTTTCTCAAAAACAAGTTTCAATGTCCTTTCTCGTGGAATTGCTCGAATAGTCTCAAGTGTTGGAATTTGTCCAACTGTACTAATTGAAATTATGTCTGTCGTTCTGTTCAATGGTGTCGGTTTTTTAAATGACGCACAACGGTGTGTATATGCAATGTAGGCGATTGCGGGCTTCCATGCTCTCAGCCTGTGCTGCGGCTGCTGCGGCGCGTTAAGCTTTTGCTTACCACTTCACCCGCTTGTTGGCTATACGGTGTGTTGGCTGTAGGTTTTTATTCTTTATATTCTTTCAATGGTTTGTAATTCATGTAACGAATGTAAACCTTTTCAGGGGCTATTCTATCTTTTCTCAGAAGCTTTTCCTTCCCCAATTTGTCAATTTCATAAACTGTCCGATAGCTGTCGTTATGAACGCTTGCAAACTCTATCAAACTGTCACCTTTAATTTTTGCGAAAACGGTAGAACTACCTGCGTGAATTAAGAATGCATCAATACAGTTGAGTTCCTTATTGTATAGCATGTTAGGATAGTCTTCTGAGTTCACAATTGAAGTCAATTCTCTTTTGGAGTCGTCATAAACAAAAAGCCGTCTTACTTCATTCGCCCCCCTTGCTGCTTGTGCTGATATAAAAGTGATGTCATTAAAGTTGTCATTATTAAAGTCGGCAATATTCGGTTCTAGGTTCATTAATGCGCTACACTCGTATATGTAAGTGTTTTGAATATACCACCGGTTAGGAGTTGGTGCTTTGGTGTAAAACTTTACAATCACATAATTGTCGTCAAAAACTCTGTGTTTTATCAATTCAATTTTATTCTCACCTTTTACGCCGATGTTCAAACTGTCCACAAATGTTTCTAAAATTTCAGCATTGGTATTTGTTGTATCGGCAGCCGTAATTTTAGTCGCTGTAGTGTCAGCAAAAGAAATACTTTTGCTTCCGTTGCCAGTCGGTCTTGAGGTGCAAGAGAGGCTAAAGATTAATATAATAAGAATGTTCAGTTTCATATGATCTGTGTAAAATTGCCACCAACGT
Organism: Alistipes sp. ZOR0009; assembly: GCF_000798815.1. NCBI lineage: Bacteria > Pseudomonadati > Bacteroidota > Bacteroidia > Bacteroidales > Rikenellaceae > Alistipes > Alistipes sp. ZOR0009. The sequence continues at coordinate 4,400 of NZ_JTLD01000051.1, forward strand.
TGGCAGTATGAGCAAAAAGCACCTGCGAGCTTCCGTTCTTTCAACCTGCACTGCGACACTGTAAACTTTTGCCTACCTCTTCATCTGCTTGTTGGCTATACGGTGTGGTAGCGGTAGATTTTTATGGATAGGCGACTTTAGAATCTGGTAAGTTCTTAACTCTATTGTCTCTCTCAATTTCATTTAGTAGTTTGTCAAAGAGTTCTCGTAAATGTTGAGCCTCTTTTGTTTCTGACTCGGTATTTTCTTTCCAATCGACAATTCGAGTATTCCCATTCACCGTGTATTGTAAAAAATAACTCATTGATGGTGATTCTCTTATCAATGAAGTTGGAGCGTAATGATCCGGATACTTATAAATATCAATCTTCTTCAACTTATCGAATATTTCCATTTTTAATTTATTAGTTACTTCATATTTAATAACAGTATCCTTATGCCAGTCTAATTGTTTAATGAGGGTATTATTGTATGTATTAATGGTATAAGCACTATTAGCAAGTTTTATTATAAAATTAAAATCTTTCGAATATTCACCGAGTGAATTTGTCGACAAATTATTAATCACATATTGCAATAATATCCACAATAATAGGACAATATTCAAAATAATCGAGATTCTATATTTCCATTTCATGTATCTTCTACCTCATAAAATTGTTGCCAACGGTCGGCGCATGGGCATTCCGCGGTTGCGGGGCTACTGCCCTCTCAGCCCGCTAAAACCGGCCTGCGGGTGACAATCTGCCGCATTGCGCTTCAGCGCGCGGATTGGCTATGCCGTGTAATAGGCCCTGTTTTTATTTTATCTCTATCTTTTCACCTAAATATTTAGGCTTTTTGCTAATCGCCAAGTCAATTAACATTTTCACTCGTGCAAACTTTTCTCTAACCTTTGTTTTAAATCCATTGTAAGCATCAACATCTTTCGCATTAAATCCTGATGCATGAAGATTTAATGATTTTGCGATATAAAGAGCTCTTTTATTATGAAACTCTTGAGAAATTATCGTAAAGTTAGTCTGACCAAAGATTTCTTTTATTCGATAAACTGAGTCATACGTTCTAAATCCTGCATAATCTAGGTAAATGCTTTCTTGTGGAATTCCTTGTTTTACAAGTTCATTTTTCATGTCTTGTGGCTCGTTATAGTTTTTCTTCCCATGATCGCCACTTATTACCACATTTTTTATCTTTCCCGCCTTATATAGTTGTACAGTTGCAGTTATTCTGTTCTCAAAATACTGATTGGGTTTCCCTGAGCGTAAATACTTTGAAGTCCCCAAAAGCAAACCTACATTGTTAGAAGGGATTTCACTCACACTGTAGAATACATCTTTTTCGGATGCCTTCTCTATTTTATTGTTTGCATATATAATCAAAATGAGCGACAGGATCACACCAATGCCAGCTATCCATTTCAAGTACTTTATTTTCATGTTTGTTACGTCTTTCTTTAATTAGTGCCCAACGTTTAGCAGTATGTGCATTCCGCGGTTGGTTTAACAACTATCAAGTTACCACCCAAAATTGAGGCGGGTGATGCTGCTCGAAAACCTCTGCCCCCCCTTATGCGCAATACACATTGCTGGGACGTCGTACTTTACTTTTCTATTTTTCAATCATCTTATTCACCTTTGGTTGCACAACCCAAATTCCAATTGGAAAGAACCAAAGCATAAAAAATTCACCTGCAAAGTCAGAGAAAGTAGCTTCTCTTTGTAATTCAACAGTCTTAAAAGTCTTAGCGACAAAATATAAACAATAGAAAATACAAAACATTGAGAAGAGGTGCAACGGAACGATTATTCCAACCATGCTTCCAATAATTCCAGGATTTGGTTCTTGTCCAACTTCAATTGCGCCATTAAATATTGAGGCCATTGATATTGATATAAAAAGCATATAAGCTAATGGAATAATCAGAAATACTTTAAACCTCTTTACTTTCATTTTAACATCTTGAGGAACTTTGATTTGTAATCCTACTCCAATAGACCAGAACCATCCTAAAAATCCACCAATAAATAAAATCATTATAATCGGAAATACATTCATCATTATCGTTGGGTCATTCCCAATTATGATCATTGGGATCGTGATAATTTGAATTAGGAATGGCAGTCCAAATGTTATCATGAAAATTTGCCAGTGTTTTGCTTTTAAAAATTTCTCTATCATCGAAATATCTGTTTATTTGTTACATTTTGGTTTCTTAGTATGCGGTAAACGCTTGGCGGTATCGGCAACAAGCGTTTGCGGGCTTCCGTTCTCTCAGCCTGTGCTGCGGCTGCTGCGGTGCAGTAAGTTATCGCTTACCCTTTACCCGCTTGTTGGCTATACGGTGTGTTGGCGGTAGTTTTACTATTTTCCACTAAGTTGTCCAAATATAAATCCATTTGGATATTTCAATCCTTTAATTCTCTTGTTCAAATTAAAATAAATCCTTAACGTATCCATTCCGTTGTCCGTAACTAAAATATATTCTTCTATTTTGGAGTTTGTGATGACGTTTCGCTTAAGGATTTGAAATCCGCTCTTCATTTTAAGTGAATATAGTCTTGAAATATATTCTTCAACTATTTTTTCTTTATTTTCTAATCTTTCAACGTTTACTAAAATTGGATTTTCTTTCGAGAACCCATAATTCTCCTCAGGTGATTGTTTCGCCCTGCTCAAGTAGTGGATATTAGATATCGTACAACTTGTAAAAACGAATAAACAAATAAGTAGTATATTAAAATTTTTCCTTTTCATTTTTGAATAATTTGCAGGTTTCAAGGAGTCATTCAAGTTCAATAAAATTGGTGCTAACGGTAAATTGTATGAGTAGTGGCAGATTGCAGGCTTCTTTCCTGTCACCCCCCTACGCAGTTTGAGCGGGCTACAAACTTTGATATATAGCACTCTGCTTGCCATTACTTATACAAAGTACTAGTTGTCTGAAACTTCCCCCGTTCAACAATTTCTCTTATTTCTTGAATGATGTCATGTATGTATGATACCATACCAATGTCAATTGCAATTGTATAGTTTTCTTCTGATTTGAGAAAATCGCAGAGCTTTATTTCAAATATCGTTACAGGATCATCACTTGCAAGGTATTGGCTTGTTTTTTGAGGGACTGTCTCTACAACTCTCTTATATAGTTTCCTAGTAATCTCAGTATTTATTGACAGCTTAGCAATAGTATCACCATGTTGATAATCCTTCTCAAAATAAATCTCAAAATCACTCACATAAAATTCGATACCACAAAAATGTAAAAGATTTTCGTAATGAGATTCTGAGTTCGAACCTGAAAAAGTTTCAAATTTCTTTTCCTTTTTCTCCCAGGCTAACTCAAATTCTACATTAAAAAAATCAATAAAAGAAATAAGAGCAGTCTTTTCATTTGTAAAATTTATACTTCTGAGTAGTCTTTCTAATTCTGGGATGAGATAAGATATCCATATCTTTCTGCTATTTGCGCTGCTGAGAAACTGGAGAATCTGATGGTTATCATATTCCCATAAGGATTCTGTAACCCTTTTTGAAAATTGATCTGCTTCAAAAGAATCAACATATTTTGCAACGATGTATGTTTTGATGTCAGAATCACTGAATCTATACCAATTTCCGTAGGGAATAAGAATGGGCTTCAAATCCTCGATTTGGATTTTCTGCATACCTATCTCCTTGAACACCTGAAATACTCTTGACTTAGTAGTACTGTATCGGTCAGATTGCTCCAGTTCTTCAATAACTTTGTAAGTTGCTTTAATTAATAGTTCTGGCTGAACTCTGATCCGATTACAGTGACACTTAAAGAATTTATCTATTAGCTGAAAAGTATCTAATTCGTTTACAACTACGTTGTATTCAACGATGAAATTACAAATCCCTTCAAATATCTCCCTACTGTCTTTTAAACTGGATAAGCACGAATCGCTTTTTTTTACGACATTCAATAGCTCTTTATTGCCTTTTTTTTTCAAAAAGAGAAGAGGATTGTAACTTTCCTCTTCGCCTGGGAGGTATTCTTTGATCAATGTGGTGTAAGGCTTGGGGTTATACTCTTTTTCTTTCTGTTTAAATTTTGAATGTGTATTACAGGCCTTCTTTTTAGGACTCTTTGCTTTACAGAGCGATGAAAAATTCATTTCAAAAGTGGTTTCAAGTTCATTGATGTATCTTTCTGTAAGTCTAAAGTTGTATTGTTTACGTAATTCTTCAATCCCCCAATTCAGGAGAAAATCCAACTCAATACCTATTTTCCCTTCGTCTTCTTCCAGATAGTGATCAATGTCTTCAAAAATCAACTTTTTAATGTGTTTTTTTATGCTTTGAATATTGTTGTCGTAAAATTTATGAAATGCTAAAGGATAAATTTCTTTGAATTCATATAAGTACCGGTATTCATCAGCAAAGTTGATGCTTTTGTGATAAATCCGAATGATATCATTCGGACTGGTTTCAAGGTAAGGGAGAAGCAGTTTGACAACATCAGGGAAATAAATCATCGAACGGTGATCAACTACCTTTCTGTTGCCATCAAAGCTATTGATATCTACCATCACTTTGTCTAGCATGAAATTTCTAACATCTATGTTCTCATTACGTTCAATAGGGAACAAGCGATTCAACACAATTAGTTTAAAGGACTTGGTTTCATCATTAGAATGATACCGGGTTAACTCATCTGTTAACTCTTTCCCTTCATAGTTACAAAAGTTTAGATTTTCAAATTCTGTAAGCAACTTTTGCTTTAGTAAACTCTTTAAATCCTCGCTTAGCCGTATTTTCTGTCCATAGAGAGGAAATTCAGATTCGTAATCATTAATTTTTTCTTCCTTTGAACTAAAAACAGAGGTTAATTGATTAAAGAAACTCGCGTTTGAGATAATTGGGTATATCCACAAATAACCATCGTTTCTCAAATATTCTAAAAGATAATCTTTGATTCCAGGGCTTTGGAATTTAATGGATTTGTCAAAATAGTATTCATCCCAGTCACTCGAAATGTAAAATTCTTCAAGTTTTTTAAGTTCCCTATCAAAATCTGTCGGGATAATACCTTCATTTAAAATTTCACGGGCTTTGATTTGAATATTGTTAAAAGAGGATTTCAAATCATCGGTATTCATAGGATCTCCCGAAACTAAAAGGATCAGCAGGATAGCCTTAGCTGTTGGATTTAGTTTTTGAAAAGCTTCTTTCCAAAAGGCAGTAGGGTTTCCTAAGTACTTGTATAGGGATTCATAAAAAACATATGAAGACTGGTATTCTTCACTTAAATAGGTCTTAATAAAAAAGTCCAGATGTCGTGGCGAATAATTCTGGTGTTGGATGATGTGTTCAAAAGAATCATTGTACCGAGCATCCTGAAAATAGCTCAAATCAAAATCGTAAAACAGTAAATGATTGAGTAAAATCTTAACCTTGTCCTCATTGGATAGCTCTTCAATATCAATAATGTACTTGTTGGTATTCAACAGATTTTGAGTCTCAAACTCTGCTCCATTCAGCATATCTTTTATCACATAATCCCTGGAAGTAAGAATTAGATAACGATTATTTGAATTTGAAAAATGTTCAACAACTTGCTGAAACTTCCTTTGATAAGTGCTGTATTGCCCTCCACGTCCTTCTTTAGCAGTGAAGTTCTGGCCCCAAAAATCGTCAACTACAATTAAACGATTATCTTCTCTTACATCTCCTATTTTCTCAAAGTCCTCTTGGAGAAACACCATGTCTTTTACTTTCTTGTTTAAAAAGTAATTAGCAATTAACATTGCAGTCGTTGTTTTGCCCACTCCAGGATTTCCAGTGAGGATAATTATCTTGCTCTCCTCAAGTTGTTCAATTAGAAAACGAATTTGCTTTGTATGGTGAAAAAGTTTATGCTTCCGTTTAATTTTATTTAAAAAATCAATAGTTTCTTCGTAGTGTCTCTTATTTACTACACGATCTACAACCTTTTCAAGGGCTTGTTCTACCAATTGAAAATTAGGGACTAGTAGTTTTGAATGAGATTTTAATATATGTCCATAGTTTCCCTCATCCCTGAGAAATTCGTTTAATTTTTCAGCATCAATTATGTCGCTCTGTTTTAAATAACCCTCAAACAAGTCAACAATTACTTCGAATTGCTCTTTCCCAAGGATAACGCTGGTAAAGAGAATATATCTTTCAGGATTTTGTTTCTTGCATTTCTTTACTTCTTTATTTAGACTTTGTTTGAGCGAATTGAAGTTATTAGGATTGTAACGTTTACATTGACCAATGATACTTTTACCTTCAGTAGTACACAATAAGTCAATCCCATTATCCGCCCATTCTCCAAATGTTCTGAACTCTAAATTCGGTTCTTTAATTTTTATAATATCAAGACAAAATCGTTCAAACTCTGTTGGAAATAATAGGTTATGGAAATCAAAGTTTGTCATTCTATATTTTGTTTGTCAGGTTAGTATGACAGCTAACGGTAGCTGTATGGGCAACAAGCGTTGCGGGCTTCGGTTCTCTTTGCCTGCACTGCGGCTGCTGCGGCGCGGTAAGTTTTCGCCTACCTCTTCATCTGCTTGTTGGCTATACCGTGTGTTGGCGGTCGTACTTTTACACCTACAAAAAACACTTTTCAATGAAAGCACAAAATTGAGTCATAATGATATAAACTCATCACATTTTTACATAGTACTATCAATAATTTATTTAATCGATTTGTTTATGACATCTTTTATCTTACGTGTATTATATTCTATGCCAATAAAAACATGAATTAGATTAGAGAATGCAAGTAAGAGTAAGGCAATTATAATACATACCACAAAAGATCCAAATCCAATCAGTACTTGTTCGTCTTTGGCCAATAAAATCATTGCAATAATTCCAATCACTATAACAATATATCCGATAATTGAAATTAATCCGACTATTATTTTTAGAGCAACATATCTACTAGGTTGGTTATTCGTTTCTTTATTTATGCTTTCAATTTCTTTTTTGGAAAATTCTTTTTCAGTTGGATCATCATCAAATAATAAATTCATTATGTCTTCAAAATCCCTTGCTTCTGTCTTAGAAAGTTCTCTTGAATTTAGTTCATCAATAATACAACTAATAAAGTCAGAGTCAATATTTGATTTCCCCGTTTGCACAAGTCTAAGAAGGTCTAGTAAAGATTTTACTGTTTTTCTCTTAATGAATCGATAAATAGTTTTTTGTTCATTGTCTGTTTATTTTTTTATTTGTGCTTTTTATCGTTTTTAGGCGATCCCGTTTAGTATGACGCACAACGTTTGGCAGTTTGGGCAACAAGCGCCTGCAGGCTTCCGTTCTCTCAGCCTGCACTGCGGCTGCTGCTGAGTAGTAAGCTACCGCCTACCACTTCACCCGCTTGCTGGCTATACCGTGTGTTGGGCATAGTTATATTTTAATGAAATCAATCAGACTGTTATCAATAATCAAACTGCCTAATAATAACATTATCAATATAAATCTTGTAATTAAATAATATCTATCATACGTATCATAAATAGATTTCAAGATCAGGACTGTTGAAAGCCCTCCGAGGATAAAGGATATTGGAAGTAAGACTGTATTTATATTATAATGCAATAAATTCAACATTATACTTATTGCAGATATTGAGTATGTAATGCTGTATACGTATGATTTATTTATTTTAACCTTACCAAGTGATATTCCATAAAAAAGTATGCCATTAATAAAAAAGAATATCATAGAAGCCAGTATTAGAAAACTACCACCTGTAATATTCAAATATCTAAATACTAATCCTATTATGAATACAACTAATATTGCACATTCAATATTCTTATTATTTAACCAATTTACCTTCTCAACATCTATTGATTTGTTTTTTGATTTTGAATTAATTAAAAATAGCCATATCAATATATTTAATGCGGGAATAATTGAAAAAATACTTAACCACAAATAATCATTACAATCTCTAAGTCTTTTTACACTCTGTGCAAATACTAAATAACATAGAAAAGTCAAAAGAACAATAAAAAATGACCTAGTAACTAAATCAACAACAGGATAACTAAGTATATAACCTACAAAAATGGTTGGTATCCACAAAATTAAGGTTCTCAAAAGATAAGTACCTTTTTTTATTCTGCCATTTGTCAAAAATAGATTTTCCATATCTAACGTTTATGTCTTTGTGTCTTAATAATTATGCCCAACGCTTGGCGGTATCGGCAACAAGCGTTGCGGGCTTCCGTTCTTTCAGCCTGCACTGCGGCTGCTGCTGAGTAGTAAGCTACCGCCTACCACTTCACCCGCTTGCTGGCTATACCGTGTGTGTGCGTATGTTGTTCTATTATTCAATTGATAATCCGCAGCAACGACACACTTTGTCATTTTCTTTAATCGTCGAGTTACAAGCAGGACATTTATCTTTTACGATTACGATTTTTCCTGTCACAGGAGTATCATCTAAATAAATACTTTCCCCAATTACCGGATTATGTTTTAATTCAATTATTTTTTCTACTTCTTGCATTTCTTTATTCATCTGTTTATTATGCCTATCCCTAACGATTTTCAACTGCTCATTGTACTGTGATTCGGTAATCTTATTCTTTTCATAATCTTTTTTTATCTTAATTCGCTCAATAAATAGGTTAGATTGATGTTTGTTATATACTTTTCTTAATTCTATCTCTAAACTTAAATCTTTAAAGCCTAAAATAATTAAAGCGATTGGTGTAAAAAAGAATGTTAGAACTGCCCAAAACCAACCTATCCTATTAAGTTCATTTGCAACCCTATAACTCCAAATCGTACAGATTATTCTAATTAAGATAAGTATTATATCAAGTATAACTAAATCAGTAGAAATATTTCCATTTAAAATTTCATATTCAGTCGGTTTAATCCCATTAGCAAAAATAAAAATATTCATTACTACTAGACCAATGCCAACATAAATCATATTTGGATGTGATTTCGCATCAATCGAATACTTCAAACTCATATATAGTTCTTATTTACTGTTTTTATTCTATTACAGCCAACGTTTGACGGTATCGACAACAAGCATTGCGGGTTTCCGTTCTCTCAGCCAGCACTGCGGCTGCTGCGGCGCAGTAAACAACTGTCTAACATCTCATCCGCGTGTTGGCTATACCATGTGTTGGTGGTAGGTTTTTATTAGATTTTCCTCTTTACTTTCAATGATTTCAAAATATTAGGAAGTTCATCAATCTCTGAAAACCATCCATCTGGTCCATTATTAAAGTAAATTCCAATAACACCTTCTGCTTTTATTGAGTCCAGAAATATTTGTGTATTAGTAGGCGTTTTACTTAGTATTAGCGTTTCTCCTATTTTATTAGCAAGACCTTGTGTTTTCGCAAATTCCTGAGCCTTTTTACTATCTGTAAATGCAAACAATAACGGTTTTCCGTCTAATACACCAACAAAAGGCATCGCATCGTTTACATTTTCTTTATATCTACATGGAAAATACCATTGGGGTAATTCAAATGTAAATTTCCAAATATCTTCCAGAGCCTCACTATCTCCAGATTTAGCACGTTTAATTAACTCTTCCATTGACTCATTTTTTTCTAGGTTACTTCTCTTTTGTGAATTTTTATTTTGATTGCTTATATTGGAACAAGCAAAGCAAATTAAAACTAATAATACCAAAACTCCTGTTTTCATTACAGTCTTAATAATAATTCAGTGATAAATTTATCTTTTTTGATTTCATTTTTGAAACTACCTATTACTGTTTTTTTCAAAAAAGAGCCCAATTCGTTTATACATGCTGATAGTTACCTAATACATCTTAAGATGGGAATATGTACAGCAACAACAATCTTATCTACCATATACCGTAAAGCCACACCCCGAATAGGGCGTAAATGAAGTGCTACATAGTACCATACTTATATTAGGCGTACGTTATAAATAGGCTGACAATATAGTCTTTATTCGTTGTGGTTGTGTCGCGCATACGGCAAAATGTATGGCTATAAAAAAATGGGGAGATGCATGGAGCCTCTTGATAGATTAAGCGTAAAAAGGTTGAAATTGCACGATGGAGGTTGGAGATAAAACGGTTATTTTGAGGGATTGCAAGTAAACGACTCGAAACAAATATAAATCTACTCAAAAGTAAAATAAATGAGGTCAGTGGTGCAAATGAATCAACTCAGAGCAAAAATAAGTCTACTCAGAAACCAAAAATTGGAGTGTACGCTACTTTACTTTAAGGTGCAAAACGCATTATAGAGTTTGCAGGGCATAAAAAGATGCAAAACCATGCCTATTAGCACGAATAGGGCGAGTTTTACGGCTAGGTGAAAGGGGGGATGCGGCAAGATTCCTGTTACCTTTCAGCCCTCCTTTCGATTCCTTTCGATTTCTTTTTTTACACAAAGGGATTCGAAAGAATGGGATAGTTGCCCTAGCAGAAGGCTGACAGTTGGGTGTAGTGCAAAAAAATGGCTATCGATAAAAAACAATAGGGTAGCAGCTGCTGCATGCTACAGGCAAATACAACAACAAAGAAGCCGCAACTTGGGGTATAGGTAAGGTAAATGTAGCCCTTTCATCTATCACTGCCTTACATTTTTTACAATCTCGACGTCGTCTTAAGAGAAAAGCCTCCTTCTAAATTACATCTCAGGCTGCCGAAATTTTAGGATATCTACACTCCCCCGTCCTCCATCTTGCTTCTTCGTCATATTTATCTCAATCCCAATTTTGGAATATCAGAAATCGAATTTTAACACAAACTTAAATTATGACAGACGGTAAAACATGTGAAAAAACATCCAAATGCCCCATATACTCGGGCGTTCTCAAATCGAACGAGATGCTAACGCAAACCTACAAAAGCCTATTCTGCGAAAATGGAATAGATGGTCGAAACAAGTGCAAGCGCTTTCAAGTTTCTAGTATAATGGGATCATGTCCGCCCAACATACTACCCAACACATCGCTAACCGTTGATGAAATTGTTGCAAAGATGAGAGCAGAGGGGTAAGATTATTTTAAGAATCAGCAACCAGGGGGCAACATAGTCTCTACAAAAGCGATTACGTTGTCCAACTACCTGCCTATACGAACAGCCTGCTAGAGAATCCTCCGCAGGCTTTTTTTGGATGAAAGAATCAACGAGTAGCGAGATTTGAGAGTAGTATGAGATCTTTGCACCTACAAGCCTCGAACGTCGACCACTCATTCACTTTCTCCTTCTTCCTATAAAAGTCCGAATACTAACTATCGGACTAAGGGTGCATCAAATAAGGCTAAGCCTCTCCTGTAGCTCAAGGATGTACTTGCGCGAGATGGAGATGTTGGTAACGTCGTCGAAGGGTGGATAAAAGATGCACTGCCGATCGCGTATCATGGCTAGGTAGCCGATGTTGATAATCTCCGTTTGGCTAACCTGCAAAAACGAAAATGAGTAGCTGAGCACATCCTTGGCAACGGTCTTTCGCCGAAGGTAGAGGTGGCTTCGATCGTTGAGATGCACCTTCCAGAGCCTGCGGTCGTTCTCGTAGGTAAAGAACCCAATCTGCTCCTGCCTTACAATGCAAAATCCGGAGATGGTAGCTACCATAAAGGTCGAATCGCTGGGCAGCAGCTTCGACAGGGCGTTTCGAAAGGAGCCGCTGGCCTGCTCTTTTTGGCAATGCTCAAAAAAGCGGGTCATCACCAAGCGCAGATCGTTGGGCTCAAAAGGTTTTAGCAGGTAGTCGAATGCCGAAGCACGAAGCGCCTCGAGCAGGTACTTTTCGTAGGCGGTATAAAATACCACCTGCATGGGCCAGGTAATCTGGTCGCGCAGCTCGTTAAGCAGCTTTAGGCCATTGGTGCCGGGTAGCTCCACATCTAAAAAAAGAAGATCGGGGCGCTGTGCAAGAATTACCTTTTGGCCGATCTTGGCAGTGCCAGCCCTACCTACAACTCGTACTCCGTCGTAGCCCGAGAGCTGCCTCATCAGCGTTTCGATATGCAGCTCCTCATCATCAACTATTACGATATTATATACCTTCATCCCTACGTTATGATATATTTAACTACCTAATCGCGAAGGAGGACTACCTCCTGCGATTCATAACTTTTTGCTATCATTGCAAAATCAAATCACGTACGAGTAGCTGGCTGGAATGTAGATTACAACCAGCGTTCCGCCTCCGCGACCATCGGGTATGGTCGAGATCTGGAAGTCGATATGCTCCTCGTTTTTTGCATTAAGCAGCTGGATGGTTTGGTAAATGACCCGAAGGCCTGTACCGGTCCCCTTACTGCTACTGGCCCCCTGCTGGAATCCCGAACCGTTATCTTTTATCTGAATTTGTACGCCGTTGCGCAGCCTACCTACCGAAACGCTCAGCACCTTGGCGCCATCCTTGCCGCGCAAGCCATGCTTAATAGCATTCTCTACGGGTATCTGAACAATCATGGCAGGAACAAGAAGCTCGTCGCAGCGTACCTCCTTCTCCACCTCCCAGCTCAGGCTGAAATCGGCACCAAGCGACTCCCGTTCGAGAGCAAGGTAGGTCTGCACAAACTCCAGCTCCTGCTCGAGCGATACGCTCAGCTGCTCCGATATCTCCAAGCTCTTACGCAGCAGCATCACCAAACGCCTTAGCTCGGCCTGCTCCTGCTCGTCTTCCGCCGTTACTATTTTCCGATTAAGTACGTTAAAGATAAAATGCGGCGAAATGCGGTTGCGAATACTTTGCATCCTGAGCTTAACAACCTGATCGAAATGGCGGATCCGCTGCAAATCGCGCTGCTTTCGCATGTAGAAGTAGATAAGCGTGGCCGCCAGAAGTATTACCAGCGAAGCCAGCACCCAAAGAAATCGCGTTTGCCGAAGAGTACCAACCTCTTCCTCCTTTGTTTCTATTACCAAATCGCGACGTAGCAGCGAGGTGTCTTGCCTGTAGCGCATATCCATCTCGGCAACCCTATTCTTAACCTGCTCGGATTGCACCTTCTCCTCTAGCTGGTTGTTTCGCTTCAAAAACTGGTAGGCCAACCGGTACTCGCCTGTGCGCTCGTAGTACTCCTGTAGCGCCTTATGTCTAATGGAGATGATGTTGGGCTCTATGCCTACAGTATCGCTGTAGGTACTAAATAGCAATCGGGCAACATCCTTCCTATTCTGCTTAAGCGCAATGCCCGCTTTTATCGTTGCCAGGTAGTAAAGCGCGGTGGGCTGCTTTATGGCCGAAAAGAATTTAAAGCTTCTGTCGGCATAAAGCTGCGCCGAGTCGAGCAGGTTTAACTTTAAAAAGATATCGCTGAGGTTGAGCTCGCAGAGGTATACCGAGAAGTCGATATGACGGGGAAGCACCAGCGCCCGAGCCTTCCTAAACCAAGGTAGCGCCTGCGCGTACTCCTTCTTATAGTAGTAGTAGTTTCCGCGATTGTTGCAGAAGGTAAATCGCTCGCCCAACCGCCTTTTATCAAGCGTTTTCTCGGCCATACGGAAGTAGCGGTCGGAAAGATCAAAATCACGTAAATTCATGTAAACCTGTCCAAGACCAAAGTAGATGGGAAATCCCATGTAATGGGTAATTTGTAGCGAATCGCTAACAAAGAGCGCCCTCCTAAAGTAGCAGGCGGCATTAGTAAGGTTGCCCTGCATCATGTAGCTGTCGGCTAGGTTTATCAGGATGTTGGGGACAATCTCCCGCAGCTGCTCGCCGGTGGGCTTAAGCTCGTATGCCCTCCTAAAGTAAAAGATGGCGGAGTCTAGCGTTCCCACCCGCTGGTTGTAGATTCCCTGCGTGTTATAGGCCGATGCCAGCAAAAAGGTAACGCGTGCGGAAGGCTTTTGCTTGAGACAAAACAGCAGCACCTGCCGATTATAACGGCTCGCAGTGTCAAACGAGCTTTCCACAAGGTAGCTTCCGGCCCTAACCTGCAGCGCCTCGTAGTACTGCAGGCTATCTTTAGCCAACCGCATGGCAGAATCGACCTGTGCACGTACAAAAGCCGTATTTCCCGATAGCGAATCGCGAGCCTCGGAAAGCAAAGAATCGACCTGCGCTCGATTACTACTATCAGAATAGGACGTAGCCTTACCGCACGACACTAGGCAAGCCAATACCAATAGATACCCAACAGCCCTAAAATGAAGGGTGTGCCAGAAGTTGTTCCTTACCATTATATTTATATTATATAAACCAACATCATTAGCTAGAGCCTAAGAGCCCAAGTTGAAAAGAAAGCAGTACCAAACAGGAAACAGCAGCCCGAATGGGCATTATCCAACAACACAAGCCAACCTGTATAAAATCTCTTCTTCAATAAGTTCGGCTGGCAATTTAGCAATAAATACACCTCGTTATTTACCTACGTTTAATTTTTTTCACCAGCAAGTATCCTCCCAATACAACCGTCATACAATAATCACCTCCGATATAATTACCTATACTCACCAACTTTACAAAGTTAAAAAGGGAGGCATTACTGCCTCCCTCAACCTTAATCAAAAAAAAAGACCACTAGTTTGCAGATGTGCAATGATTTGCATTTACATCCCACCAAATGTTAGTAGTTGCTTTATCTCCTCCAGGGCCCATAAGTGCTACACCCTTATTATACTCTACCGTATTATTGGCAGACTCAATAAGCGGAATACGAACTCTCTTAACGAAACTCCTTGGATTCTTTATATCGCTAGGAGCAGAAGCAAACTCAGAAGGATCTCTATATGCAGGAACGTCCATACGAGGAAGATTCAACCTACGCTTATCGCTCCAACCTTCGATAGATACATCGGGGAAGTTTGCAAGATATTTTTGGGTAATGATTTTTTCTAGAACGGTGTTCCCAGCTCCAGCAACATCGTCATAGCTTGCGCTAGTTCCAGCAACATTCTTCTCGGTAGAGGCTAGGTAAGCATCAACATTTGTTGCCCCCCAACGAGCAAAAGAAGAACGAACACCTTTTTCGTATTCTGCCTTAGCATTAACACCAGTTACGAAATTTCTGGCCGCAGCTTCAGCCTTCAAAAAGCATACCTCTTCAAATAGTAGCATGTCATATGGCCTTGACAAGTTCCTTTGGCCTGCAGGTCCTACAACAAAAGTTCCTAAAATAGCCTTTTCAGAGGCCTTGTTTTCCCCATTATTTACATTATCAGGATGCAAACCAGGTGTTACACCCTTCCAAAATCCTGAAGCCGAAGGGTTAAACATAACAACAGCACGAGGGTCTACTTTAGCAGGCTTAACGGTTGCTGCATAGCTAGCAGGCCAATCCAGGCCACCAATGTTAGTAACAAGCTTCTCAAATGAAGTTGTCATATGCTGAGTTTCTCCCCAAGCAAATAAGAGGGTGTAGTTGTAGTCATTACCCCATCCTACATTAGAAGGTGGACATTTTGCTTCTTCAGAAGCTGATGTCATTACACCACCATCGATAGCCGCTTGAGCCTGTTGCTTACAAACATCTGGTTTTACTTCAGAAAGGCGAAGAGCTAGTCTTAATCTTAAAGAGTTTGCAAACATTTTCCACTTGTTAACGTCACCTTTAAAGATCATATCCTCCTTGCCATTCATAAACCCAACCTTCGGATCCAACAACTTTGCAGCAGCATCCAACTCCGTAAAAAACTCAGTATACTGGTTTTCTACAGAAACATAAGGAGGATTTACCTCATTTAACTTATACGAAGGAAATGGCATTACACCAAACAAGTCACATGCTTGGCTTTGCACGTAAACACGCCAAATTTTGGCTACAGCAACGGAGTTCGCTTTAGCAGGATTGCCTTGTCCTTGCTTAATAATTAGATTTAAACGAATAACCCACTGCTGTACTTTGCTCCAATAACCTACCGTCCAACCATCATTTCTTAAGTAGTTTCTAGTACTAACCCAGCCAGAAACCGACTCATCAAACATTTGGGAGTACAGGTCTATGTGTAAGCTTTTCACTCGCTGCCAAAGATCAGCACCATCATAGGTTGCCCCTCCCCTTAAGATTGAAGACAATGCTGCTTTATTGAAATCATAATCAGCAAAACGAGGATCATCTGGCGAAGGTTTGTTATTATTCGTATTCATATCATCAAAATTAGAACAGGCACCCATTCCAATAGTGATAAGTAGAAGTAGTAATATCTTAGTTTTCATAAAATCATTTTTTAAAATTAGAATGATACATTTACATTAAAACCAATGCTGCGTAAAGTTGGCATGCTACCAAACTCAATACCCTGAGCATTTCCAGTAGAATATGCAGCCTCGGGGTCATAACCTTTAGTCTTGCTGTAAAGCATGAAAAGGTTTCTAGCAACAGCGCTTACCTTTAATCCTGACAAGCCAACCTTTGAAACAAATTTTTGAGGGATTGAATAGCCAAGACTTACCTCACGAAGGCGAACATTGGTTGCATCGTACATCCATGCCTCAGAGATTGGAGAAAGCCCCCTCCAATAATTCTGAGCAGTTACTTTAATAGAGTTAGGTTGCCCGGTTGATGCAACAACTGAATTAGGAACCACAAATCCATCGCGGCCATTTAAAGTCATATCAAGGTTACCAGAATTTGCACCTTCTCTTATCGATCCCATGTAAACTTTGCCACCATAACGCA
Organism: Alistipes sp. ZOR0009; assembly: GCF_000798815.1. Classification (NCBI taxonomy): domain Bacteria; kingdom Pseudomonadati; phylum Bacteroidota; class Bacteroidia; order Bacteroidales; family Rikenellaceae; genus Alistipes; species Alistipes sp. ZOR0009. The sequence goes on from NZ_JTLD01000051.1 coordinate 20,993, forward strand.
TGTCAACCATTACGCCTAAATCAAATCCGTATATTTTGAATGAGTTCTGGAAACCACCCATCCATTTAGGCTGATAGTTACCTAATTTTTTATTATCACCAGCCAAAGGAACTCCCGCATCATCTACAAGAATTTGTCCCTTGTCATTTCTTTTATAAGATATTCCGTACATATCTCCATATGCACCACCAACTTCAGCTACAATATTGATAAAGGTCACTGAAGGATCGCTGATAACCTGACGCTTGGTTTCTTTGTCCAATTCAATTATCTTATTGTTATTCTTCGAGAAATTTAAAGTGGTTGTCCATTCAAAGTTCTTAGTTTTTACAGGAACTCCTGTTAGCATCAGCTCAATACCGCTGTTTTCAACATTCCCCGCGTTTACCAACTCATAATCATAGCCAAAAGAAGCAGGTCTCTGAATTCTCAAAATCTGATCGTAAGCATTTTTCTTGTAGTATGAGAAGTCGATACCTAAACGATTGTGAAACATTTTGACATCAGCCCCGATTTCCCAAGAACGAACACTTTCTGGCTTTAAGTTTGGATTTGCCTTATAGTTAGCAGGAGTCAATGTCATCACACCATCTACATACTTTGGAGTATAGTAATCTAAGAGCCTGAATGGTTCAGTGTCATTACCAACTTCTGCCCAAGAGGCTCTAAGCTTAGCAAACGAAACAATACCCGTGCTAATATCAAACTTTTCTAAAAGTTCCTTAACAAGAATGCTACCGCCTACTGAAGGATATTGATAGCTCCTATTTTTCTTAGGTAAAGTTGAAGACCAGTCATTACGGAAGGTTAAATCAAGATATGCATAGCTATCCCATGCTAACGACCCTGTAGTATATATTGAATTTATTTGCTTTTCAGCAAAAGCGTAATCTCCTTCACGAATGCAACCATTATTTATACTATATAAATTAGGGATTACCAGCCCCTGAGCTTGTGACAACTGGTAGGTTGTCTTGCTATTCATAATATTTCCACCAAAACTTAATATTCCGCTTAGGTTAGAAAAGAGGTTGCCTTGTGCCGTGAATAGGAAGTCTGCATTCTGCTCACGAACCATATCATTAATCACTCGGAAATCACCAGTGTACCCTCCTGTTCCCCAGTATGGAGTCCCTGTGGCTAATTGATCTTTATACTCAGTTCTTTGCAAGTCTAAACCATATCGTACCTTCAAGTTTAACCAAGAAGTAAAATCATACTGAAGAGAAGCCATTCCAATAACTCTATCCTTTACATCTTCGTTGGTGTTCCTATAAGCAGACCAATATGGGTTACGAGACATACCTGCATATTCTGCAATATATGTAGCCGGTGCTCCATCCTTAGAAACACCATAGCCATATTTTTCGAACGCACGATAGTCACTCATAGCAACACTTCTGGGCATTAAAAGATAGTTACGGAAGATATTGTCAGGGTCTCCCGCGAGCTTAATTCTATTCTTTGTGTTTTGATTAATGTAATTCAACTTAACATCAGAACTAAGCCTATTTACCTTGTTCGTAGCACGAATATTAACTGAAGTCCTATCAAAACTACTGTTAGGTATAACGCCCTTGTTATCTAGACGTGTAACACCGATACGCACTGTTGAGTTCTCCTTTGTTGAAGCAAAGTCAACGCTATTTGTCCATGTAGTACCAGTTCTTAAGAACTCCTTGTATAAGTCATTTCCATCTGGCAAGTACTTCTTTTGCCCCATCAAGGCTGCCACGTTTTGACCAGTCATTTTATCACCCCAGCTACCTGCTTGAGCAACATCAAACTTTCCACTTAAACCCTGCCCATAAACATTTTGGAAAGAAGGCGTTTGCATTGGACTATCAAAAGTCAGGTTGGTATTATAGTTTAGAGAATACCCTTTGGCAGCACCTTTTTTAGTGGTGATCATGACTACACCATTACCAGCACGGCTTCCGTAAAGGGCCGCAGCAGCTGGTCCTTTAAGCACAGATACAGATTCAATGTCATCTGGAGAGATATCTGAGATACCAGATCCTCTATCAACATTACGATTGCCCCAAAAATCATCAGTACCTCCAGTAGAGTTGTCAATAGGAACACCGTCAACCACAATCAATGGCTGGTTATTGTTTCCAATAGAGTTGTTACCACGAATTACAATTCTTGAAGAACCAGAAGGACCTGTTCCGTTTTGCTTGATTTGCAAGCCAGCAACCTTCCCTGAAAGAGAGTTTACCACATTGGGGTCACGAGTTTGCGTTAAACCTTCTCCTTTAACCTCAGACAACGCATATCCCAATGATTTTTTCTCTCTTTTAATGCCGAGGGCTGTCACAACCACCTCGGAGATTTCCATACTCTCGGGATCAAGCGTAACCACCAAATTGCCAGTTCCGCTATAAGCAACCTCCTTTGACACATAGCCGATAAAAGAAAACTTAAGCGTACCGCTTGATTTAGGTGTTTTCAATACAAACTCTCCATTGCTTCCTGATGTTGTTCCAACACCAGAAACGTCTTTTATCGTAATATTAACCCCAGGGAGCAGCGATCCATCTTTCGAATCCTTGACAGTTCCCTTGATAAGCGTCTGCGCCATACCTGGCACCGAACATACAAGCAAAGCCATTATAAACAGCAACTTGTAAAACTTCAATCTTCTATTATCCATACTAAAAATAGTTAATTTAACTAAGCTTAAAAATACTTAACCGATCATTACTACAAATTACAAAATCAACGTTTTTGCATAAAATGTCAATTTTATACATTTTTACAGTGCAACATTTTGCTCAAACATAAAACAAAATTCGCACAAATACAGACAACCAATCAATTACCATTATTTCACTATCTGTACTTTAAAAACAAACAACAAACCCCACTAAAATCAATATTCATGACTCACTACTGAAATTAAATTTAAACCAAACAACAAAAAAAAGCCCTACAAAAGAAACAATCACTCATCACAAAATAAAACAGACCAACAAATA
>NZ_JTLD01000052.1 GCF_000798815.1 Alistipes sp. ZOR0009
TCAAACTCATCGGCGCCTACCTTCTTGCTCTTCATCGCCCACGATACGGGGTCGGAAAGCTGGGCAAAGGCCATGCCTATTGAGAGCACTAAGCATGCTAGGGTCGTTAGAAACAACTTCTTCATTTTACTTTTTTTTGTTGCTAATGAGAACAGCAAGAGCATCAGCATGGTGCAATCCAACATGCACCTGCAAGTAAAGTTCTCTAATAACTACCGAGTTATAACGAAATAATTGAAATAGGGTGAAAAATCAGGCTGTTTCTTAAATTCAAAACAGCCCAATTTTTAAAGTTAATTTTTGGGGTAGTCACGCTACTTATCTGTGACATTTAAAGGGGCAAATTTCAATGTGCACGAATACACTACTTAACGGGTTTACTTTTTAGCAGCGGTGATCGTAAGTTATAATCTCTACTACCCGCTTTTAGTATACTTTCGGGGATATACTTAACCGCATCTGGCATCGCTTTTAGCATACGCTCAAGCTGTAATGCATACTCATGATGGTAGGTTACGTCTCTCCTATCTGAATAGTTGTAAGCAGCATACTGGGCATATGAAAGACACTTTTTCACCCAATATTCAGGATATTCACCATACCAAATCATCCGAGAAGTAAAGTAGAGAAAAACACAAAGTTCATCCTTATAATCTCCTGGATTTGCCATAAGTGGATCAATTACCAAAGCAGCCTCATTAAACTTCTTTTCCTTCACTAGCTTATCAGCCTTGTTCTTTTGCTTCAAGAAATCTTTCCCCTTGAAACTAGGAACGGCATCGAATTCGGCCTCATCAGGACAGAAATTAAACTCCTTAAACAACTTACCATCAACAGCTTTTTGTCCATATTTCTTAGATAATGAAGCATAATTATTCACCAATTCCTTAAAATAGGAGCTGCTACGTCCTGAAATCGATTTACTAAAAAGGGCCCATACCTTTTCATTTTCCAACGAGTAACCAGATGTTTTTGCTAGTGTTTCTGCAATTTTATCAACGGCATCTCTATTATAGCGCGATGCTGCATAGCAAGCAAAATCCATGAGAAATTCAGGGCTTGAATTCCCTTTTTTCATCTGCTCTTCTAAAAAGATTGAGCGCTTCTGCGGATCGAGAGCCGATTTTGCTGTAAACAGAAATGTTTCCTTGTCCTGACGACTACCGGAAGTATGAACAGCCTGATCGGTTTTAGGATCAATAAATGCAAATGTAGGATACGACCTCACGCCATAACGCTTGGCAAGCTCAATACCCTCTCCATTTTCTGCATCTATCTTTGCATTGATAAAGTTAGCATTGAAAAAATTACCAACGCTTTCCAACACAAATACATCCTCGGCCATGGCAAGACATGGACCACACCATTGCGTATAGAAGTCAACAAATATGAGCTTATTTTCTTTTGCGGCCTTAGCCTTTACCTCATTCCATGAGGAATGGTCGAATTGAATACCTTCCTGAGCGCTAGCACCAATTGAAAGTAGAATACAAAAAATGATTACAAGTTTATTCATGTTAATGTCGTTATTTTAAGTAGGCGATTTACATCGCCTACTTTGGATTTGATTGTCTTATTTTGTTGCCTAACGCTCGTACTGTGGCATATCTGGATTAAAATCCAACACCTCCTGGCTTACGGGCAGAATGTACCTATTGTCATTTGGTTTTAGAGTAAACTCTACACCTTCTACATTGTGAATAACCGATTTTTTAAATCGTTCCTCCCTATTAAGTCGCTTCAGGTCAAACAGACGATGATAGCCAACAAAAGCAAACTCTCTTCGTCTTTCATCCAACACCTTTAAAAGAGCATCCTCTTTATCAAGAGCAGAAAGAGGTTGATTACTCTTTATGCGCGAATCTCTTAGCGTATTTAAGTATTCAATTGCCTTATCCTTAGATCCAATTCTGGCTTCGCATTCAGCTGCAATAAGCATATTCTCGGATGTTGTAAAACCATAGTTATGATTAATCCAAGGCCCAAATGTTGTCTCTCCAGGAAAAGCTAAAGGGGTGCCTCCATAGTTTACCTTATCATCGGCATAGAACAGCGCACGCCTCATGTCGACAGCACCATCTGGTAAATCTTTTTTGAAAACATTCTTCAAATCTACGCTTACGCAGCAGGTATTACTTATCTGCTCGCTTACATTACGCAGGTATATGCATTCTGGGTTATCAATATCGTAAAGAAATGTACCTCCATTAACACCCACAATACGTCCCCAAGTGGTTACATCATTTACAACATACGGCTTATGGTCGTAAAGACTACTTTTCACCCCTAGCGCCAGCTTCGCATTCTCAAGCGCCATCTCGTATTTTCCCATTGTTAAGTAAAGACGTGCGAAGAAAGAGTAAACTGCAGCCTTCGAAGGGTAGGTTACAAAGGCAGCCCTATCTTTAAGATTTGGAAGAGCCTCCTTCAAATCATCTTCAATTTGCTTGTATACCTGGGCAACCGTACTACGATGTACCTTCTGGTTTATATTTGCTACCAAAATTAATGGTACACCATAGTCTTTAGATGCTGTTGTCGCGTCATATTGATTTGCATATGCGTTAACCAAAATATAGTACTGGAATGCACGAGCAACTAGCGCCTCCGATCTCAGCCTTAATTTTTCTTTTTCAGAGGCATCGGGTACGCTCATTACCTCATTAATTACCGTATTATAGGTAAAAATCTGATCGTACAGGCTATTCCATAGTCCATCCGATTGACCTGGAGTAAATAGCTGACCTGCTTTAAATGAGTAGGTATTTCGTTGCACCTCGCTTTTATTGGCAAAGTTGTAGCTATCTGCTGTTTTAACGTTAAAAAGTAGGTGCACGTCGTCAGTTAAGAACATTGGATAGATGCTCCCCACACGTGTTAAGGATACACTAGACATTAGCTTTTGGTAGTCCTGAAAAACCGATGGGATGGTAATCCCTTTAGGCTTATTCTCCAAAAAATCACTACATCCCTGAAGTAGAATTATCCCTAAAAAAAGGAAATATGCTATTTTTCTCATTGCGACAGTCATTAAAAGTTAACAGAAAGACCTAACGTGTATGTTGCAGGATAAAGGACACCTCGCGAAGGTGAAAGTGAGCTACCATTCCATACTTCAGGATCTAAGCCCGCATCATTGGCAACCCATTTCCAAATATTTTGAGCTTGGAAGTTTACCCTTACCGATTGAACCATTGCTTTCTTGAGAACGCTAGAAGGAATAGTATATCCCAGCGTCAAATCACGAAGCTTAATGTAATCTCCTTTTTGAATATGCTTATCGGCAGCCCCCCAAATATCAGTAGCAGCCCTAGCCGTTGAGTTTCCAAATGCAAAAGCAGGATTCATATTTGGATCATTTTCATCACCTGGCTTTCTCCAAAAATTCATCATATCCTTATCCATATTGCTGGTATAGTAAACAGGATGAGAGGTGAACAGCATTTTTGCCTTTACATCGCGCATAACATTACCACCATAGTAGATAAACATAAACGACAAGTCAAATCCCTTATAAGTAATGCGATTGCTTAAGGAGGCATTATAGGGAGGTGTTGTGGTTCCTGAATAAACTAAATCCTCCTTACTCAGCTGGTCTGCTCGCTTTACAACTGTTCCGTCTTTCTTATATGCCATAGGAATCCCTTTGTCGTCCAACCCTTTGTACCTAACACTAAACAAAGCTCCCATTGGATACCCTTTTCTTATATTTGTACCAGAGTAATAACTGTAAGCTGATTCCGAACTTGCTTCAACCGCTGTAATCTCATTTTTAGTGTATCCAAAAATGAAGTTGGTAGTCCATGTAAAATCCTTTACCTTAATATTTGTACTATTCAGATTAAGTTCTACACCCCTATTATACATGCTAGCATAGTTCATTAAGACAGAACTCCATCCGAGGGTAGGATCAATAGAAAACTGGCCCAAAAGATCTGTACTTTTCTTGTTATAGAATTCAATTGACCCGGAAAGCCTATTCTTAAAGGTTGCAAAATCTACAGCAACATTCGTTACCTGAGTTTTTTCCCATCGTAACATAGAATTAGGAGGAGATTGCACGTAGGTTTGGTTTTCATTAGTCATATTGTTATTTGCATCATCCACCACAATCGTATAAGGTCCTGTTTCTTTAGCAACATTTCCATTAATACCATAGGTTAAACGTCCTACCAGTCTGTCCAACCATCCAAATCTATCCTCGAGAATCACGTAATGTGCACCTAAAGACCATAAAGGTTTAAATTGATTCTTAAAATCAGTACCAAAAAGATCAGATTGATCCACTCGAATACTACCGTTTAAGGTAGCCCTTCTATTATAAGTATACGAGACGTTGGCGTAGTACGATAGGTAGCGATTGTCCTTCTCTCTGTATTTAAGAGATTCAGAATCTGGCCTAAAGTTAGAGTAAAAAAACTTTCTAGTTTGACTTTGAGGTGCTGAATTAGGATCCCCATCTGCCGCAACTATTGGCTTATTCATCATAAGCTCATCGAAAGGACTGTATACTAGAGTTTGGTCGTCATACCCTACACGGTATACCCCCTCCGACTTGTTAACCACCTGCCTACGTTCTGCTCCTGCAATAGCCTGTATTTCGTGAACATCTTTAAATGTATTGGTATAGTTGAGCTGTCCGCGTAAAGTATACGAGTTACTCGTATAATCATTCTTAAGCAGTTGCCCTCCTTGAGGAATATTATTTCGAACACTACCATCTTTAAATATTTGGGTAGCATCGTTAATCATTCGTTTTACCTTGTTGGAGTTCTTGGTATCGTACTGCTGGCTATAGCCATCGGTACGCTCATTTTGGTAGCGAATATCTGCAGTTAAGCCATCGTAGAGCTTAAAGTTCACCCCAAAATTCATGTTTAAGTAGTTGCTCTTGGCCGTATAATGGCGAGATGCCATTTGGTTCAACGGAATATAAGTCTCGTCGAGTAAGCCCAACGCATTAAGTCTATCGATTTCTTTCTGCGACTTAGTGCTGCCATCCATATTGTACCACTGTTTCGGATTCCCATTTTCATCTCTAAGAGTATAGTATGAAGCAGGTCCTCCATTCAAAATATTCATTCCTAACACTCCGTTATCATAATCGGAAGAGACGTTGCTACCCAATATGCCGACGTCAGCCTTCATCCACTTAAAGAAGTTAAACGAATTCTTTAGGTTAAATCCTACACGATTGCGACTTTGCTCCCTTTCATAGGGTAAATCTTGCTGATAGTTTGCTGAAATATTATACCGATGAATGTCGCTACCTCCTCCAAACGAAATGTTATGTTGATGCGTAATGCTATTCCTTCGAAGGTATTCGTCTATTACCTCATTATATCGATCCTTACTACGGAAACTGTTAAGTCCCGCTTCAAGCTGTTCGCTGGTTATTTTTTTCTCTTTATGATCAATCAGTAAAACCTGTACATCATTCTGCCACTGATTGGCATTTGCTCTGCTAATAGGGTAAATTCCAAACGTTTCCTTTTGGAGATCGATAAACTCCGAGGTACTCATTCTATTTAGATAGTCGCGATCTGGAAGACCTTGAAATTTTATGCTCCCGGAATAGGAGACAGCGGTCTTACCTATAGCCCCACCACGTGTCGTAATAACAATAACTCCATTTGAAGATCGAGCTCCATAAATTGATGCTGCTGTAGCATCCTTAAGTATTGTAACATTCACAATGTCTGCAGGGTTTATTGCATCAATACTCCCCTCATAAGGAACACCATCCACCACATAAAGAATTCCTCTATTCGCATTAATGGTTGATGTACCACGAATCACTGGATTACCCTTATAGGAAGAAAGACCAGAAACCTGCCCTTCCAACCGATCAAGAATGCTTGTTTGTAATTTCCCTTCCAGCACTTTAGGCGTAACTACGGTAAACGACCCTGTCGCTCTTTCCTTTGAGATGGTCTGGTAGCCAGTAACAACAACCTCATCGATCCTTTTTGATTCTGGCTTTAACTCTAGGGTGTAAAATACTTGCGTCCCTTTTAGATCTATCTTCTGCTCTAACTTAGTATATCCAATGAAGGATGCTAAAATAGATGTTGCATTATCAGGCAGGGTAAGTGAAAAATTGCCATCAATATCGGTTGCTACTCCAATAGGAGTCCCCTTAATGGTAACCGATGCTCCCGGTATTCCCTGTCCCGTTTCATCAACCACCCTTCCCTTAACTATTTTCACCTGATTTCCGCTCGACTTTGTGCTTGTTGATGGGGAAGTGACATTCGCGGTTTTCAAAGGGGTTAAAATAACCTGCTTCCCCTCAATTGAAAAATTTATTTTTGCTTTTTCAAAAAGTTGCTTGAGGGCAACCTCGACAGGAAGATCCTTACAGCTAAACGTAACCCTTTTGCTAACATCAACGGTACTCGACGAATAGATAAAAGAAAGATCACTCTGCTTTTCAACTTCTTGTAGCACCTCTTTCAGCACCCGATTTTTTGCATTGATAGTAATAGGGCCAGCCCATGCCATCGCAGCACTAGCAGCCATACACACAACGGTAAGCAGCAATCGACGAATGCCTAACCACTGCTTCTGTTTCTTGAAATGGTTTGTAGTTTCCATAGGTTTATTGTGTTGTTTGTATTTTATATACACATGGCAACAGCATCCCCCTAAACACTTATTTTCTTTTGTTGAAAAAACAGGAAGTATCTGACCAAAGCGACTCGTAATCAGGCGCAAATAATTGTCAAAAAAAAGAAAAGAAAATAGAGCCAGCCACTCAAGGGATTAAAAAATATAGTACAATTCAAAAAAAGGGATACTTGCTGCTGTAAATATCAACAAGTATCCCTTTTGTGCATTTTAAGGAGTAGATATAGGCTCCTTTATATTAATAGCGACTAAGAGTCACTATGCTATCCTTTAGCTCATACCTAACTAGCGAAACCTTATTCATCATCTCTAATATCTGAGAAATAGACTCTTCCTTAAATTTCCCAGTAAACTGCTTATCGAGCAAATCCGAATCTTTTACGATGATTCTAACCCCATGCCAACGTTCCAATTTTTTAATAACCTCCTTCATTGGGGTTTCATCAAAAACAAGCCATCCATCCTTCCATGCAAGTGTTGAGAATGTCGTCTTAGGTGTAGTGAGATCAACTGTTCTATCTGATTTTTGTACCAACACCATCTCATTTGGTTTCACCTCAATCTCCTTATTCATATGAGGTTGCTGTTTTACAATCGTAATCTTACCAGAAAGAAGTAATGCAGAAATATTTTTATCATTCTTATATGATGATAAATTGAACGTTGTTCCTGTAACCTTAACGCTAATTCCATGCCCCAGATTTATAATCATTGGAACTGCAGGATTTTTCACCACCTCAAAAAAGCCCTCTCCAGAAAATTCTATATTGCGCGACTTAGACCCAAATTTTGAAGGACATTTTATGTAGCTATCGGAGTTGAGACGCACCCTGCTACCATCTGGTAAGGTAACAACCCCTTTTATTCCTCTATTTGTTGTATACTCAAGTTGTACAATATTTTGTGTCTCCAAAAAATGGATCTGAGAACGATAGCTATCAACAGTTCTAAAAGTAAAGAAACCTACCAAAAGCAGAATCGAAGCTGCAATTCCTCCCCAATATGCACGACCAAGCCATTGCTTCTTACGCAACCGCTTTGAAAAAAGAGCCACATCCTGAGCCGACACCTCCTTATTAGGAAGGTTAGCTAGAACCCATATGTTTTTTATTCGATTGAATACCTTCCGGTTTTCCTCACTTTGACCAATCCACTTCAATACGGTTTCCCGTTCAGCTTCGCTGGCCTTACCTTCAACATATTTTACTATAATCTTTTTGTCCATCATCGAATGAGTGAAAAATATATACGTTTATATTAATACTTCCCCTAAGAGTTTATTACTTCTTTTAAAATAATTATGATAAAGGTAGGCAAGTAATCCTTGAATTTAAGCCTAAAGAAATACAGAGCCTTACTCATCCTATACTCCACCGTTTTTACAGAAACGTTAAGTTGCTGAGCAATTTGATCATAAGTAAGATCATTTTCCCTATGCAATCGATAAACAGCGCTCATCTTTTCGGGCATATCATTCAACACCTCTTCGACCATATCTGAGATTTCAACCAATAAATATTCGTCTGCGGTGCTATCGCTAAGAGCTAAAAGGTTGTCCACATCTTCTTGCTTAATGATTTTATTGGCATACCGACGCTCAGAAACTCTTTTTCTAAGAATATTTAAGCACTTATTCTTGACAATCGTAAGAATGTAAGATTGTACGCTCAATTCTAGGTTTATCTCTCTCCTCTTTTCCCAGAGTGTTATAAAAGCATCTTGAGCAACATCTCTAGCCATTTCGGTATCTAACAAATACTGGTTAGCATAGAAGACTGCTTTGTTATAGTATACCCCATAAAGATGCTCGAAGAATTCTATATCTCCGGCAATCAGTCTTTTATTTACGAGTCGATTTGAAAAATTTAGTTCCATTTATCCGATAACATGTAACAGCCAAACCACATCCTTTGCCCTATAAAAAATTAAAGGCAACTCCCAGTAAACAGCTCACAAGAAATAAAAAATTGAGCAAAGAAGTACTACTCATCCTTGCATTTTAATATTTACACATCATTTTTTTTGTGAACAATCCATATATATCAGTATCTCTCACAGAACTAAAAAATAGTCATAGGCACAATAAATAATCTTCAGCAACAATTGGCTACCTATGAGAATCTACCTATGAGAATCTACCTATTAACTCTCTGATTTTGCTGCAATAAACAATAAGTTGCAAATTGGAGTTTAAGATTGGAGATTCCTCTTCTAAGTTTCTCACCAACATCCCTTCTTATCCAAGGCGAACTAGCAATTGGCAGTTTTTCGCTTATTCTGTAACCTCTTTAATTTTCCAGCCTTCTTTTAACTCCCGTATAACTTCCTAAAATAACTCCTTCCAATGTCGTCCTAAAACACCTTCCCGCAATATCTTCCGTCCTTCATCGCATATTCCATTAAAGTTCTTACCTTTGCCGTCCAAAATAAAGAATAACCGAGACGGTTAACACGTACTGCATGACATTTGAACAACTAGACTTAATTCAGCCCATACTAGAGGCTTTAAAACAACAAGAATACACAACACCAACTCCCATACAGGCTCAGGCTATTCCGAAGATACTAGATGGTAACGACCTGATAGGATGTGCGCAAACTGGCACAGGGAAAACGGCAGCCTTTAGCATCCCCATCATTCAAAAGCTCACCGAGAGTGCCGAGCATGGCAAGCGCAGAATGGTAAAGGCCCTTATCATAACGCCAACAAGGGAGCTCGCCATACAGATTGGCGAGAGCTTCGAGGCCTACGGCCGATACACCAACCTAAAGCATGCCGTTGTATTTGGAGGCGTCTCGCAGGTGCCTCAGGTTAACCTACTAAGGTCTGGGGTTGATATCCTTATTGCCACCCCGGGTCGACTACTCGACCTCTACAATCAGGGCATCGTAAAGGTTCCTCACCTCGATTTCTTTGTCCTCGATGAGGCAGACAGAATGCTCGATATGGGTTTCATTCATGATATTAAGCGAATACTACAAATTATTCCAGCGAAACGTCAAACGCTGCTTTTTTCGGCCACCATGCCGCCCGAGATCCAAAAGTTGGCCAACGCCATGCTCCATAAGCCACAGCGGGTTGAGGTTACCCCCGTGTCCTCAACCGTAGATATCATTAAACAGCTGGTGTACTTTGTGGAGGCTAAGCAGAAGAAAGATCTGCTGGTAACGCTACTCAACAACGAGACGGTGGAATCGGTGCTGGTATTTGCCCGCACCAAGCATGGATCCGATAAGCTCGTTAAGTCGCTGGTTAAAGAGGGTATTCGAGCCGAAGCCATTCACGGAAACAAATCGCAGAACGCCCGCCAAAATGCCCTTAACAACTTTAAGGATCGAAAAACGAAGGTTCTCATTGCCACCGACATTGCCGCCCGCGGTATTGACGTCGATCAACTTTCTCACGTTATCAACTACGAGCTACCGGAGGTTCCTGAGACCTACGTGCACCGTATTGGACGAACTGGACGTGCCGGAAATAAAGGGGTGGCCATCTCGCTGGTTGCTCCCGAAGAGGTAAAGCATCTTAACGAGATAGAGCACCTGATAAAGAAGAAGATCCGCGTGGTGTACGACCACCCGTTTGTGAGTTTGGCATCGGCACTAGGAGCCAGCAAGGCTATGGACAACGCTAAGGTTGCGCCAGCCCCAGCAAAAGGCAAAGGCTACAGGGGCAGCAAAGCCAACGGCGACTTTTTCCGAAGAAAAAAGCGAGAAGGTCAACGTTCAGCATCTAAGAAAAGATAATACATATGTTTAGATATAAAAAAGCAGGATGGCAATTCAGGTCATCCTGCTTTTTTAGCCCGTTCAACAGACCTTCCCCTCCTAAAAAGGACGAGTAACCGAGTAGCTCTTAAATCTCCCATTTTCTACAATCCATAAGGCGGCATAGCCTCCAGCCCCATCTCCATTTAAGGTGGATATGTAGATTCTTTTATTTTTCCAATCGTGGTAAACCTTTGTATTCTTCAGGTTCGGTTCAAACAAGTTATCAGTAGGAAGAAACACCCGTTTACGCCCATACTGAAGTACCAGCTGACCATACTGAACCTTCGGAACATTTCCGTCAGTACCCCAAATATCTTTACCGTTAATCTTGATAAGTGCTGTCATCTCGCTAAGAGAGGTTCCTCTTACAAAAAGGAGCTTATTAGACTTCGGATCAAAAGGAATTGTTGCAGCAGTCAGCACTACCGAATCGGCACTCCATGTTGCCAGCGTTTCAGTAAGGTTACTACAGGGGACTTTTGGAAGGCTATCCACCCGCTTTACCGACGAGCCCAGAATAAACCCGCTCTTGCTTAGCTTTCCCAAATCATAATCAATAGAGATCCAGCCATCCTTCTCTTCACCGAGACAATACACTACAGCGCCGTCAACCAGCCTACCAACGCTGCTGCTACCGACACTGGCGCTACTTTTTACGTTAATGACGTCCGCCTTTTCGACAACGGCAAACTGCCCAAATACGTGCTGCCATAGCACCAAAATCAAAATCGTTAACCCTCTTCCTTTCATTCCTATATCACCATTTTACTTTGTTCAACTCAGCCTCTGCAAGATGTAAGTATAAAGATCAACCAAGTCAACCTAACACGGCAACATTAGGTTGAGTACTTTTTTTTATTTTTTTTCATTCCCCAATATCTTCATACCTAACAATAGTTACCTTCAAGTTAGTATGTTACATCAAGTTCCCTTCTTGCACATTGCATGCTAAGATAATAAATTCGCTGCTGTATAAAGGCTGAATCACACAAAACAAATTAATATGGAAAAAGTACTTATTGTATTTGCCCACCCTTACCACCTCAACTCTAAGTCCAACAAGGCGCTGCTAGAGGAGGTTGGTAACAACAGCGAGGTAACCATCCACAACCTAGCACAGGCTTACCCAGACGGAAAGATTGATGTCGCCAAAGAGCAGGAGCTGCTAACCTCCTTCGACAAGATAATCCTTCAATTCCCTACATTCTGGTTTAATACGCCAGCCATTCTCAAGAGCTGGTTTGATGAGGTATTTACCTATGGATGGGCCTACGGTCCAGATGGCAACGCGCTAAAAGGTAAAAAATTCGGAATTGTAACCACCACGGGCGGTGTAGAGGATGCCTACCAAAAGAATGGAGACAAAGGCTTCTCGATAGAAGATTTTCTGAACTCCGTTATTGTCAGCATAAAGTATGTAAACGCCGATTTTATAGGCTATGTAGTACTGCACAACGCAATGAATCCTACAGAGGAGCAGCTTAGCGTCGCTAAAAAAGAGTACAAGCAGCTAGTGCTTGGTTAACAGGACTGAGGTAAAAAGAAAGAGGCTGTCTAAAAAGGAGTATCGCGCATTGCGACAAGTAACCACGTTGCAACAAACAATGGTAACTTTTATTGATATGTGCTGCGGTACGTTCCTTACAGCCTTTTTTATTACCTACTACGATCTATATGATACAAAATAACAAAACCGACTATCCAACCACTATAGGCGCCTCATTGCCTACAATCAGCACCAACCTCACCCGTAAGCGATCCCCAGCAGCTTGCTGACAAACCGAGTGACATTGTCTGGCTATATTCTGATAAATAGGTTCGTCTACACTAAAAGGTATTAGATCAACAACCGCATTGGCAAGCGTTAGGTTGTTAATAGCCTCAACAACGTCTTCGGCATACCCCAGCGATTGCGCAAAGTTTGCAAGAAAACGAGAGTTAAAGGTAACCTCACGGCTATGCGTATCGAGATGCCCTTCGGCCAGCTTAACGGCCTTCCCTAGCATTATCCCAATGGTTATCCTGTCAAAACCCTCTTCGTCGGCAATCTTAATGGTTTCTCCAACAAAATTTCCAAAATGGATGTAGGCATTGGCTGGAACACCTTCGCAGAGCGGCTTTAACGTGGACTCGCTCCGTTTTCCGGATGTAGCCACAATCTCGTTACACCCCAACGACCGAGCCACCCTTACCTGCTGGCGGATAGCCCCCATAAAGGCCTCGGCCGAATAGGGGAAAACACGTCCCGTAGTACCAAGTATCGAGATGCCACCTTCTACTCCCACCCGTCCATTAAAGGTCCGCTTTGCTAGCTCCTCTCCCTCAGGAACAAATGGCTCTACGGTAAACCCACCTGTAATAGAGTAGTGCTGCGCCATCTCCTCCACCACCTGTGCAATCATCGTTCGTGGCACTGGGTTAATTGCTGGTTCGCCAACGGCAACCTGCAATCCAGGCAACGTTACCAAGCCAATTCCCACACCACGTTTAAATTCAACACCTACGTCCTCCCTTCGGTAAATGGTACACCCCACCTCTTTGGCGTGAGTTACATCGGGGTCGTCGCCAGCATCTTTGATTACAGAGCAAGAAGCAACATCATCATCCAATTTATTTGGAAAAATAGCAAACCTAGCAGGTGTGCCATCAGCCAAATAAACGGTAACATCGTTTGGAAATGCACCATCTTCCAACGCAATAATGGAGGCCTTAACGGCTGCACAAACGCATGTGCCAGTTGTAAAACCGGGCCTTAGCTCTTCGGTAGCCAGCAGCTCTTTCTTCAGCCTTAGCAGCAGCATCAGCAGCTCCTTACGCTCGTACACCACATAGTCGAACGCTGGTAATGATGGACGTTTCAATACCCATAACGGCACTTCTAGCTGCTGAGATACGGCAATTTTAGCCTCTAGACCGCCGCTATAGCCGCTATCCTTTGTAAGGATAACCTGCGCATCTGTTTTCCGCACCAGCTCGATCAGCGCCTCCTCCGACTCAGGATTGGAGTCCTGAATTATCCAACTCATGGCAATACCCGAAGCACGAGCCAGCTGCTCCGACTGAACGGTATTGAGAATGCGAAAGTAGCACCTGCGGCTACTCCATAAATCTTTTAAAGGAACGATAGTCTGCACGCCAGTTAGGGCAAGGATTGGCTCTACACCTGACTCCAATGCAGCTTCCGCCATACCTTGCCACGAATCGAAAAAGCGTACATTGGCTAGAGCGTACTCCGGCGACCTACGCTCTACACGAACCACCTTGAGGCCTAGCAAAGCAGCCGCTTGGCTAATATTCTCGTGCAGCTGCACCGCAAAGGGATGCGCAGCATCAACCAGCAGACGGATACCATTCGCTGTACAAAACTCAACAATCTGCTGGGCATTCATTGCTCCAGCAGTATGCCTTCCGGGCACATCCTGCTGCGAACCCAGCTTGGTGGAGTAGTAAAACTCCATTTGCTGAATGTCGAGAAGCTGGGCAACCATCCTCCCTTCGGTCGTTCCTCCAAAGACTAGTATCATTTTCTAAAGGCGTGAGAAAAGTTTCTATCGTATAGCTTCGACTCGCCCTGACGGTTGTCTATAGCCTTACCAACAACAATGAGGGTAGTCATGCTCAGATTATTCTCCTTCACCGTTTGCTCCAGCGTAGAGAGCGTACATCGGTATATCTTTTCCTCCTTCCATGTTAGCTTATAGCATACGGCTACGGGGGTTTCGGGTGAATAATGCTCCAGCAGCTCCTGCTCTATCTTACCCGCCAAAGAGGCGCTTAGGTAGATGCACATGGTACTTTGCGAGCGAGCCAAGTTACGAAGCTGCTCGCGCTCGGGTACTGGCGTACGCCCTTCACCACGGGTAAGGATGATGGTTTGCACCTCCTCAGGTATGGTAAACTGCGATTGTAGCGCAGCCGCTGCCGCCTGAAACGAGGACACCCCAGGCGTTATACGGTAGCTCATACCCCGCTGGTCCATTAGGCTCATCTGCTCCTGTATGGCACCATAGATGCAGGGATCGCCCGTATGAAGGCGGACAATAAGCAGCCCTTTACGGTAGTACTCCTCCATTAAATCGACCTGCTGCTGAAGGTCCATATCGGCCGAACTGCGTACCAAGCAGCCTTTTTTAGCGTAGTAGGTTAGCTCCTTGGGCACCAAGCTTCCGGCATACAGAATAAGGTCGGCCACCTGAAGCAGCTCCTTTCCCCTAACGGTAACCAGCTTGGGGTCGCCTGGACCAGCCCCCACAATCTCCACAAAGCCCTTACGTTCGAACCTCCTATCGATGGCTACCGATAGCGTAAAGTGCTTGCCGTCGACCTCGGCCTTAACCTTACCCAAAAGCAGGCTGTTTTTAGACAGATGCATGGCAACCGCCTCCGAAACGCTGCTGCAACCCACCTCGCTCTCCACCCGCTCCGATGGATTGGGAACGTCGTAGGCGCTTAGCACCTCCTTCGTGAAGGTAGCAAA
This sequence comes from Alistipes sp. ZOR0009, assembly GCF_000798815.1. NCBI lineage: Bacteria > Pseudomonadati > Bacteroidota > Bacteroidia > Bacteroidales > Rikenellaceae > Alistipes > Alistipes sp. ZOR0009. The sequence continues at coordinate 14,879 of NZ_JTLD01000052.1, forward strand.
CGGAACATGGCGGCTATCAGCAAAATCAATAAACGCCTGCTCCTCTTTTTTGATATCCACCGAACCAATGGAGGCTATAGAGAGCGGCGATAGGCCATTCTCCAACAGCAGCTGCTCCACCTGCTGAGCGTAAGGAGCCGACGAAATACCCTTTTGGCTGCCCGTTCCCAGATGCAAGACCTTTGGACGAAAGCAGAGCACCCGTTCGCCCAAATCTCTTACGAAAGGGGTAACGGCAATCACCACCTCGTACTTCGCAATTTCGATTTCGCTATGATTATAAAAAACGGTGACATTGTTAGGCAGGCTATTCTCCAGCATCAGCGTACCCTCGTCGCGAACCTCGAGCAGCAGCACGGTTGGCTTACCATTTACAAAGGCTGCCATTAGGTGCGTGAGATTTCGCGTAGGCTCCAACATCCAGCCAAACTGTTTAGGGAACATATCGAGCGACCAACGCTCGGTAGTGTCGCTCACTGTAGTGAGAATTGGCGTTGCACCTAGCAGTCTGGCCAGCTCTTGCGCCAAGTCGTTGGCACCACCCACATGTCCCGAAATAACAGGCTGCACGTAGCGTCCATTTACGTCTATGTTGACTATTGCAGGATCGCTCTTCTTGCTTCGAAGCGAGGGGGCAATCGCCCTTACGCATATCCCCAACGAGCCGATGTAGACAATGGCGCTATACTTGGCAAACAGCTGCTCGGCCAATGCGGCAGCACCATGCACCTCTACGGTACTAGGGGTATATAAATCGGCAGCAAAGCCTTGCTCCACCAGCTTTTGTGCTAGTGCCGCCCCTGCCTCCGAATAGGTTACTATTGCGTTCATTTTATCTTTTTTATTAGTATTGCGATATGAGATGTGAGATGTGAGATGTGCGATATGAGATGTGCGATATGAGATGTGCGATAGCCATTCTTTTAACTTCTCTGACTTCTCTAAGTTCTCTATATTCTGTCCATCTCCGTTTAACTTCCGTTTAACTTCTTAGAAACCACCACCACCGTTATAGCATTGTGCTCGTCTACCTTTATGGTTGATGAGGCTTGCTGCTGGTAGCCATTCGACTCAGCCCAAGCGGCAAACTGCCCAAGGCTGGTATCGCTTACGGCATTAAAGCCTATAATGCCTCCATCAGCAAGTACGGTGTTAACCTTGTCGAGTAGCAGCTCCATCTTTCCTCCATAGCCGCCTAGGAACACCGCATCGGGTTTTGGAATTGCGCTGATATCTGCACCTCCAAAATCGCCACCATGGTAGGTAAGCGGTGCGCCAAACTTGCGGGCGTTGGCGGCAACAATGGCTGCACTCTCCTCACGCACCTCAAAGGAGTGGACGTCGAGCAGAGGGTTCATCAGCTTAGCCTCGATGGAGATGCTGCCCGTACAGGCACCAACGTCCCAAAGCACGCTACGGTTACGGATATCCATTGCCGCCAGCGATGCCAGCCTAACGGCCATCTTGGTCATCATCTTTGGCCGACCTTCGAGCGTTTGAAACTCGGCATCGGGAATACCCTGACGAATGGGGCGTGTGGCATCCTGCTGCAGGTACAAGCAGTTGGGGTGGATAAAATCAGCCGTTAAAGCCTCCTCCAACGATAGCTCTCTAACCCGTTCTTCGCTACCACCAAGCTTTTCGCCCAGAAACATCGTGTAGTTGGCGTAACCAAAAGTAAGCATCCGCTGGGCAATGGTACTAGGCGTTTTTACCTTATCGGTAAGCACGGCAATCAGCTTTTGATTATCAACTAAAGCCTTATCCAACGCCTGCCACGGCCTGCCTGTAAGCGTTACCACCGAGGCTGTTCCGTAGGGTAGCAGCAGCCTATGCGCCAGCAGCTGCAGCGAGTTAAAGGTTGGAAATACCTCTACGGTTGCATCAGGAAACTCCCTACGCAGCGTATTTCCAATGCCAAAGAAAAGAGGATCGCCAGAGGCAAACACCACCCATGCGCCATCACGTTCCCTCATCTTCTGAAGGAATGGAGCCAGCGGAACGGTTATGTTTGTCCAAGAGGCGTTGGCTGGAAGCTGCGCCTCTACCAGCTCGCGATGCCGCTCGCCTCCGGCAAAGCGTACGCCATCGCCCACTAGCCGCTCCTTTACCTCGCTGCTAAAAATGGGCGTATTCTCGTCTGATATTCCTATGATGGTTAGATGCATGGTTCTATTTTTAGTATCACGAAAAATACAAATTAAACACAGAAACACGGAGACACAGAGGGAACAGGGATTTAGATGTGAGATATGAGATATGAGATATGCGATGTGAGATGTGAGATGTGCGATGTGAGATGTGCGATATGAGATATGAGATGTGAGATAGCCATTCTTTAAACTTCTTTGACTTCTATAACTTCTTTACTTCTCTGTCTTCTCTGAATTCTCTAACTTCTTCTAACTTCTTCTAACTTCCGCATACCTTCGTTTAACTTCCGTATAACTTCTGTCTACCTCCGTTTAACTTCCTCTTCCGAGTTTCTCATCAGCGTCCATCCCCCTGCCCCCTTATCCAAGGGGGACTGGCGTTTAATAACCGCTGTGCTTATCCTGTAACTTCTTCTAACTTCCGCATATCTCCGTTTAACTTCCGTATAACTTCTGTCTACCTCCGTATAACTTCTGTATTCTCTTCTGCCACTACACTCCCTCGCCGGGATGCATGGCCTCGGCCTCGTCCCACGAGAGGATGGCGTTGATGATGGTGGCCGCCACGTTGCTTCCGCCCTTTCGTCCCTCTACAATTATAGCCGGGATTTGGCTGCAGCCGTACTTCAACCTCCACTTCGACTCCTTAACGTTGACAAAGCCAACGGGTGCCGCCACTACGCCACAGGGCTGCGCGGAGCCCCTACGGATATGCTTGGTGAGCTCGATAAGCGCTGTAGGCGCGTTACCAAAGGCGTAAAGCGCATCGGGATGCTCCTCCACGGCCAGCTGTACCCCTGCCTGCGTGCGGGTGATGTTGCCCTGTGCGGCCATCACCGCTACGCGAGGATCGTCGAGGTAGCACTTTACCTCTATCCCCAGCTTATCGACCATTGCCTTGCGGATACCGCTTGTCACCATGCGCACATCGGTAACCACCACAGGCGGCCTACCCGAGAAAAACTTTTTATGCAGCGACTCGATAACCCCATCGGTGAGGTAAAGCATCTTGGCAACGCTGAAGTCAGCCGTGGTATGGATGCAGTGCAGCGATGCCCACAGGTGCTCTAGGCTCATGCCCGTAGCATCCAGCTCCGAAAGAATCGTTCTGAAGCTCTCGTTCATAATCATCCTACCAACATTATCCTCCGACTTTTGCTCCTCGGAATAGTAGCCCCGAGGGGTTACAATAACGTTATCCTTATATTTAGATTGGCTGTTGCCAATAATCACCACCGTGAACATATCGGCCATGTCGGCGCGTAAATCGGCCAAGCGCACCACCTCGGTACTCTGCTGCTCCCTACCCACATGGTGGGCCAGCCCTACGGGGGTGTCGGGCGAGCGATGCTGCAGGAAGATTTCCTTTAGGCGGCTGAGCTGCCAGTAGCGATCGTGGCTGTAGGGGTTGTACACCGCCGTCACAAAGTCGGCAGATGCGGCAGCCTCAATCCTGCGCTCGATGGTTTGCCAAGGGGTGAGCAGATCGCTTAGGGAGATGGAGCAGAAATCGTGGCCAAGCGGCGCCCCCAGCAGGGCAGCGCCTGCAAACATGGCGCTAATACCGGGTACCACCTCAATCTCCACATCGTCGGCGGCGTTCTGCAGCTTCATCTCCCACATCAGCGAGGCCATGCCGTACACGCCCGAGTCGCCGCTGCTAACCACGGCAACCGTCTTCCCAAGCCTAGCCATATCGAAGGCTGCCACGGCGCGCTCGCGCTCCTTTTTCATGCCCGTGCCGCAGGTCTCCTTCTCCCCTATTAGGGTGGATATCAGCTTTAGGTACAGCTTGTACCCCACAATAACATCGGAAGCACCGATGGCCGCCACCGCCTGTGGCGTGATTTGCTCGCTAGAGCCGGGACCAATCCCAACTACATATATTTTACTTGCCATAGCATAATTTTTTTCTCGTTTCCATTAGGCATAAGCCTATTCTATAAATTGCCTACATCTTTCTCCTTACTGCCGTGCGGCAGTGGAACATTTCCCTTCCCAAATGGTTTACTGCCGTGCGGCAACGGAGCATTTACCTTCCCAAATGGTCTGCTGCCGTGCGGCAACGGAGCATTTCCCTTCCCAAATGATCTACTGCCGTGCGGCAACGGAGCATTTACCTTCCTAAATGGTCTACTGCCGTGCGGCAATGGAGCATTTACCTTCCCAAATGGTTTACTGCCGTGCGGCTGCCTTATTCATCCCCATTTAAACACAGAGACACGGAGACACAGAGGGCACAGGGGTTTAGATATGAGACATGAGATTTGAGATATGAGATATGAGATATGAGATAACCACCATTCTCTAACTTCTTCTAACTCCTTTTACTTCCCAGCCTTCATGTAACTCCCGTCTAACTTCCGTTTACCTCCGTATAACTTCTTTTTTAAACCCAGAGACACGGAGACGCAGAGGGCACAGGGATATAGATATGAGATGTGAGATGTGAGATGTGAGATGTGAGATGTGCGATGTGAGATAACCACCATTCTCTAACTTCTTCTAACTCCTTTTACGTCCCAACCTTCATGTAACTTCTGTTTAACTCCCGTCTACCTTCTGTATAACTTCTGTATAAATATCCTTCTCCATCACTACTTAAAGCTTGGGAATATCACCACGGCGAAGTAGGGTATGGTTCGTTCCTTCAGGTCGTCGGCGCAGGAGGTTACAAACTGCTTGCCTGTACCCAGATATTCGGCATAGAAGAATGGTCGCTCAATCCCCTTTAGGAAATTGTACCAGCCATCCAGCACTTTTGGCTTCATCACCACCAGCGCCTCATTGCCTGTTAGCTTCTGCTCTATCTCGGTAAAGGTGCTAGGCAGCGCAATAACCGAAAAGCGTCCGTTACCCTCAACCAGCGGTAGCCCCATCTCCGATGCGCCGTGCACAAAGGCGGGCATCCCCGGGATAAGGTAAAACGGAATCCTATCCTGCCGTATGAGCTTTAGGATGTAACCAAAGGTGCTGTAGAAGAGGATATCGCCCTCGCTTACCACCACCACCTTAAGCCCCTTTTCGTACTCCTTTCGGATGATGGAGTAGGCTTCGAGGTAGTTGCGCTCGCGATCCTCGGCCCCCATTGGTAGGCTTAGCGGAATGGCCTTATGCGCCATGTCGAGCTTTTGTAGGATAGGCAGCGAGAAGCTGCTAGCCCTACCATCGGCCATGCTGGTTGCCGGGTAGAATATTACATCGGCCAGCTGGAGCATACGTAGCCCCTTTACGGTTATCAGGTCGGGGTCGCCAGGACCAAGGCCGACGCCTGTTATTGGATATAGCGTATTCATTGGGTTTATTTTATTTCTTTTTTCAACACAGAGACACGGAGACACAGAGGGCACAGTATGAGATATGAGATGTGAGATATGAGATGTGAGATATGCGATATGAGATATGAGATGTGCGATATGCCTTCTCTAACTTCTTTGACTTCTCTAACTTCAGTCTATCTCCGATTAACTTCATCTAAACTTCTGTTCAACTTCTCTGCTTTCTCTGCCTTCTCTAACTTCCGCATACCTCCGTTTAACTTCAGTATAACTTCAGTATAACTTCTAATAAATATCTTCCATCTACCTCCGTTTAACTTCATCTAACTTCATCTAAATATCTTACTTCTTCAAGGTTCACTTGCAACTGCCTCTACCTTCTGCTTTGCCTGGCACTGCTCCACCTTGTCCACCAGCTCGTCTATCGACTTATGGTGCGACACAGGCACCTCCTCGAAGAAAAGGGTGTAGGGCTTCTCGGCATGGGTAGCTATCTGTAGCCAAAAGGAGTCGCGGTTGGCCGAGTGCTCGAGCTTTATCCCACGGCGGGCAAAGGCGCGACGCAGCAGGGTAAAGTGAAAGCCATGCCCCGCAACAGGCAGCGTAGCATGATACTCGTAGGCCACCTTAAACAGGCCTGTACGCACATCGAACTGCACGTTGGTTTGTCCAAAGAGGTTGTTAAAGACGCCCGACAGCAGCAGGTCTTCGGGACTGCCCACATCCAGCGGACCGTTACGGTGCAGTATCCACAGCTTATCGGCCATCTGTAGCGCCAGCTCCATATCGTGGGTCGACATTAGGATAGATTTTTGCGACTTGGAGGCCAGCGTTCGCAGCAGCTGCATTATCTCCACGCGTGTAGGAAGGTCGAGGAATGCCGTTGGCTCGTCGAGCACAATCAGCGGCGTATCCTGCGCCATAGCCTTAGCGATAACGGCCTTTTGCCGCTCGCCGTCGCTTAGGTTGCTCAGCAGTTCCTTGCGCTTATGGGCAATCTGGCAGCACTCCATAGCCTCAGCAACCATTGCCCTATCCTCCTTCGACATCCTACCCAAAAAGCCGGTGTAGGGGCTGCGGCCGTAGCCCACCAGCTCCTCTACCGTTGCGTTGGGAACAGAAAGCCTATCGGTAAGCACCACGCTTAGCTCCTTAGCCAAATCGTGGGCGTTAAGCGTTGCCACCTCGCGCCCGCCAATGGTAACGCTGCCGCTTAGCGCAGGCTGAAAGCCGCACAGCGTACGGATGAGCGTGCTCTTCCCCGTACCGTTGGCACCAAGGAGGCATACCAAGTTTCCCCTTTCGAGCGTGGCGTTTAGGTTGGGAGCAACCACCTTACCACCGGAGTAACCTATGGTAAGGTCGCTGATGTCCAACATAGGCGCCATCTTTTGTTTAGTAGTATGATGCTTACTCTCCATCGGCATTAGATTTTCTTCGACGTAGTATAACGGATATGACAACAGGTGCACCCACAAAAGCGGTAACCGAGTTTACGGGTAGAGCCGTTTCGAAACCGGGCATGCGGGCAATAAGGTTACACAGCAGCGCGGTGGCCACTCCAAACAGGGCCGTAAATACCACCAGGTAAACATGGTTGGATGTCCGAACCAGATACTTTGCTAAATGGGGAACGGCCAATCCTATAAATATAATCGGTCCACAGAAGGCTGTTACGATGGCCGTGAGTATACCCGACACCAAAATTATCAGCACCCGAGCTCGGCCTACCCTTACGCCTAGGTTGCTGGCGTAACGGTCGCCCAACGAAATAAGGTTAAGCTGCTTTGACAGAAAAAAGGCAACCAGCGAGAAGAGCACGGTAATGGCGGCAAACATCATCGACTTGCCAAGCGATAGGCGGCTAAAGCTGCCTAACCCCCAAATCACGTAGCTGTGCACATCGGCCTCGCGGCTAAAATACTTAAGGATGCCCACCATCGAGTTGGCCAGATAGCCAAACATCACCCCCAAGATTAGCACTCCCAGCGTACCGCCAATCCGTTTAGAGATTGACAGGATTACCAGCAGCACCGCCAGCGAGCCCGCCAACGACGATAGGATGATGGTGAAATCGCCCCAAAAGCCTAGCATGCTTAGCGAGATGTTGAGCAGCTGCCCGGTAGCCATAACCACCACGGCAACCCCTAAGCTCGCCCCTGAGGATATCCCCAGCACCGATGGACCAGCCAGCGGATTGCGGAAAAGGGTCTGCATCATCAGCCCTGCAATACCCAGCCCCATGCCCGCTGCCGCAGCGGTAATAGCCTGAGGCAGGCGCGTACGTAGCAGGATATTCTCCCAAACCAGGTTGGATGAAGCACCACCAGTGAAAACTTCGACCACGTTTCTAAATGGAATATACACCGATCCCAATGCTAGGTTTAAACCAAAAAGCACCAACGAGGCTGCCAGCCCCAAAAGAGCCACCAACACCCATCGCTTACCCGATACGCGTACCTCCTCCACTACCGTTTCCTCCTTTCCTTAGGTGCCACCACCTCGTTGCTGTAGGTAAGCGTATCGTAAAATACGCGCCTATACTTGGGTAGCAGCTCGGGGTGGAAAAAGGAGATGTAGTCGGCCAGCATCTGGTGCGGACGCACAGGGTTTATCTCGTCGTAAGGTGTTTCGCGAAGGTTTATCAGCATAACCTTACGGTTCTTAAAGGCATCGAAGTAGCCGTATCGGGCATCCTCGGCCAATAGCGAGGCGCTATTAAACCCTGCAGGACTGCTGGTGCGTAACCTCCAAAAGTCGCAGTGTGCGGCCTTCTGGTAAATGGTTTCAAAGTCGACCGTAGAGCCGCCCTTATCCTTATCCTTTATAATATAATCGGCACCGGCATCCTTAAAGTAGATGGCGTAGAAGCTCTCGCCACCGGGCACATACCAGCTGTCGCCCTTCATCTTCCCCGAAAAGACGGTTGGCCTACTCTTTACGTTAGCCGCCAACGCCTTTAGCCTCAAATACTCCTTTTCGGCATGGGCAAAAATACGGTTGGCCTCAGCCTCCTGTCCCGTAAATATGGCAATCAGCTTAATCCACTCGGCACGTGCCAACGGCGTTGTCTCGTCGTAGGCGGTAATGGGAACAAGATGCAGCCCCAGTCCTACAATAGCCTCGTAGCCGCCAGCCTTTATGGGCGACACAAAAACCACATCGGGATTTAGTCCAGCAATCTTCTCCACATCGAAGTTACCCTCCTTACCCAGCCTCAAAATCTTACCATCGGCAATTCGTGCCTTAATGTCCTTATTAAAAAGATAGTCGCTGCTGTTAATACCCACCAAGCTACCAATGGCATTAAGCTCGGTAAAGTAGGCTATTTGGGTTGATGATAGGCAGATGGTACGCTCGAGCGGCACCTTTATGGAGTTGGGATATTGCGCTACGCCCCTTTTGCTTCTAGGCTCCACAATAATATCACCCAGCACCTCGGTCGAATCAATCGGGTTGAGGATAAGGATACGCTTTACCCCCTTCTTCTCGTAAACCTTAAAGCCCTTGGCATACCTCATAGGTTGTAGCTTACCGCCAAACTCATCGGCAATGCGCTTGGCCGTGTTAACCTCGCCAACACACGACTCCACCCACGGAAGTAGCATTAGCACCGCCATCCCCATTAGGATATACCGCAATCGGACTGCTCGTTTAGTATTCATAGCTCAACTATTTTAAACAGGATAAGCCGCAACCTGCTACCAGCAAGCCACGGCCACCCATTACATATATCTTTCTACTTTTCTTTTTACCCACTTACTAGTAAGCACAGCACCACTCACGCTAACCACCAGTCCAGATAGGCAAACCAGCAGCAGCAGCGTCTTACGCAGCCACTCGTGCTCCTTTAGCCACTGTATATTGAAGGTGTGCAGCGCCCTGTAAAGCCAACGTTCGGCTCGGCGCGAGGCATCGTACACCGTGACCAGCTCGCCAGTCTGGGTGGATACATACACCCACGAGCGGTTGGCATCCGTCAGCTCCATCTTCAGCACAGGCAACGGTCGGGCTCCCATTCGGGTAAGCTGGTAGTAGCTGTCGAACTTCTGAAGCAGCTCGCGCCTCTGAGGCACGTAGCCAAACACCTCTTTCGCATAGCCTACCACATCGGCAACCTTATATCCTTCTAAAGGTGCAACAGAGTCGCCCTTGATTAGGTAAACCTCTGGCTCGTAGGTGCCCTTGCTAAAGAGCTGGTAGCACGGTTTGCCCAACGAGGAGGCAAATACCACCCGCTTTACATCACCCCGAGAGGCCAGCAGCCCCTGTAGCGCAGGGAAGCTCTGCCTGTAAGCATCGCGCTTCACCTTGGGCTGGTTCCACTCCTTCTGGTAATCCACCGACTCGTCGCTTTTGGCAATCCAGCTGGGGACTCCCGCCACCGAGATGTAGGCGCTAAGGCAGAAGGTTAGGGTGAAGATACCGAAGTAGAAGCCCACCACATGGTGCCATCGTATCCAAGCCTTTGTATATGGCGAAGAAAAACCTCGGCTTCCCCGCCTCATTCGTACAATCCCCACAACCACACCGCTGAGGCACATCACCGCACCCAGCACCAGTAGGGCAAGCAGCAACGAGTTCCAGAACGGATGGTTGATGGAGAGGTATTTAAAAAGTATGTAGTGCGGAATGGCACCAACCATCGCCCAAAAGCGTTCGCTGCGCGTGGTTAGCTGCACAATGGTGCCGCTCTTAGCTGCTACGTACACCACCGACCTATCCTTATCGGCAAAGTAAACCTTATATATGGGCAATGATGACTGGTACTGCTCCCAAGGAAGCCAGATATCGAGCTTTGATATTTTGGTAACCCTAGCCGTATCGGCCGAAACCACCCGCTGAGCTGCTGCAATGCAATCCTTTCGGGTAGGTTTAGCCACCTTGGTAAGGCTATCGGCATAGTACGTTTTGGCCGTGCGGGCCATCTTACCAACACGGTAAACCGCCCTCCCCTCCTGCATCTCCATGGTAATGGTACCCTTACCCAGCTCGGCAGGGAAGAGAAGCGAACGGGCAGCAGAGGAGTCTACCGCTGCCAGAGATCTAAAAGTTTCTGTCTGGCTATAGTGCGGAAATCCAACGAAAACCAGCACCATCCCAGACAGAAACCAAACACAGAATAGAATGCTAAGCAGCATTCCCAGAACCTTATGAATCTTTACAAAAAGTTTTACCATACCAATATGCTGTAAAAGGGATAGGCCAACCAACATCGGCTACCTACCCCTCCAGTATAAGCTACTTTGAAATCTTAAAATTCAGTCCACCAAATACGGTACGCCCCGGCGATAGCGTTCCGTAAGGCATTCCGTACGGAGCATCGTCTACGTAGTCGAAAATATTATCGATACCAGCAATAGCATCGATGGTTACGCCTGCGCAAACCTTAAAGGTATGAGTTGTGGTAAACTTCCAGATGTTGTATCCACGAGCATTACCCTTAGCGTAGAACTTTTCGTCCTGCAAACGACCGTTAATAGAGGCGTTTAGCACATATCTCTTGTAGGAGTATCGGTAGCTGGCCATTACCGTTCCGTAATGCTTAGCCGCCCCTTCAAGTGTTGTATTGGAGGTTAAGTTTTTAGCCTCTACCAACGAGTAGCCGCCACCCACGGTAAAGCCATAGCCCACGTAGGCATTTGCCAAAAAGTCCACACCCTGCGAACGTGCCTCCGAAATGTTCTGGTGCACTTTAACCTTCTTCGCACCTTGAGCAGCCTGCTCGGGTGTCGGTATCTGTTCAGGTCCATAATCGATTAGGTTTCTTAATTCGTTACGGTAGCCAGTAACCGAAAGCGATACGCCTTTTTTATTATACTCGACAGATGCAGAGTAGAAATCGGACGATTGAGGTTTAAGATTTTCGTTCCCTAAGTATAAGGTTCCTGTCTTAAAGTACTCGAAGTAGAGTTCCTTAAGGGTTGGCGCCTTAAACCCGCTACCATACGATGCACGTAAGTTGAAATCGCCTAAGGAGTATAACGCCGAAATCTTGGGGGTAAGTCGGCTACCAAAAGCCTTATGGTCTACAAAGCGAGCACCAGCAACAATGCTTAAGCTCTTTATAGGCGTATACTCGTCCTGCAGGTAAACTCCGGCAGTGTAGGCGTCGGCGCTGCCGCCCTTAAAGCGTGCCGGAGAGTCGATGTTTTCATTAACATAATCAAGCCCTGCTGTAAGCAGATTTTTATCGCCAATAGCCGTTACGCTCTTTAGATTGTACTCATTGCGCACCTGCTTGGTGTTTAGCGTTTTTTGTCCATCCGAAAAGAGTAGCTTCTTTGTTTTGCTATCTACCACATCCTTATTGTAGTGGTAGTAGTACCAGAAGTTATCGGTAGCCGCATCGAAGGTGATGGTGCTTTTACCGTTTATTTTATACTTAACGCCAGCAGCACCGCTTACATCCTTATAGTAGAAACCAAAATCAGCCACCGACTTTGGACGGAAATAGTCCTTTTCGTACCAAGAGCCTTGTGCATAAACATCGAGGTTAGAGGTTATGCCGTAGGATAGGCGCTGGCTAACCGTATTGTCATAAAAGCGGTTTACCGCCTTGGCTTCCGTCAAACTTAAAACCTTACTCTTAGCATCAATTTCAAATGGGCTTAGCTGGTAGCCATCAATCTGCTTACGGGCAAACTGGGTATTCGACGATAGCTTACCAATATTCAAATCGAGCGTGTTGGCCTGCTGAAAATCACCATACGCGCCAAAGCGGGTGGTATTGTCGAAGCTAACGGTACTCTTACTCTTTTTGGTAATAACGTTGATAACTGCACCAATGGCATCGGAACCGTACAGGGCCGACGAGGCACCCTTAACTACCTCTACGCGCTCGATATTATCGGGCGATATTCTGTTTAGATCGGTTTGTCCGCCTACATCGCCATACACGCGCTTGCCGTTTACCATAAGCACAACAAAATCGTTACCCAAGCCATTGACACGTAGAAACGAGCCCATGGTACCAGGCGTAAAATCAAACGAAGGGCTAATGGAGGTGGCCATCTCCTCGAACGAGCGGGGAGCCAGCTTGGCAATGGTCTTATTCGAGAAAACCTCGGTTTGTACGGGTGCTGTCTTTAGGCTGTGGTGAGTACCCGTTCCGGTAACCACCACCTCGTCTATAGCGCCAACCGACTCCTCCATCCTAAAGGCTAGGTCCGACACATCGCCACGAACGCTTACGCGCTGAGCCAGACGCTGCATGCCCGTATAGGTTGCCACCAGCGTATAATCACCCGCCTTAGGTACCTTAATAGTAAACTCTCCGTTGACGTTGGTGGCCGCACCAACGGTTAATCCCTTTACCATTATGTTGGCACCAACAATTAGCTTTCCGTTAGACTTCTCAGCTACGGTTCCCTTAATGGTGTACGATTGTGCGCCTGCAGCTACCGCTAGCATCAGCGCTAGCAGCGTTGCCAATATCTTATTCATTCTCTTTTTTTTGGTTGGTTTGTTAACTGATGGCACCAAGTATCACGATATGCGTAGCGCGAAAAAGCGCTCTAAAACACTTAGCGGTTTATCCACAAATTTTCGTGATACCTGATATGTGCTTCATTATATCTCGGGAAGCACTCTACTTCCCTGCTGCTATCTGCTGAAGATGCTTTACCCAAATGCTACCTATGGCATCTAGCTCGCCCATCCCCTTTAGGACAACCTCTACGGTAAATCCCTCCTTGGTAAGCAGCGACTTCCAGCTGGTAGGTTCGCTACCGGCCATGTCGTTTACCGCATGATCGCCAGCAACCAGCATAAAGGGCATTAGCCACACCTTCTTTACGCCTTTTGCTTTAAGGGAGGCCACCACATCGTCGAGCGTGGGCGTACCCTCCACCGTTCCTATGTAGGTGTTGGCATCGACCTTGGCAAAGTAGTACTGCATAGCTGGATAGTAGACGTTGGAGGTGTGCTTAGAGCCATGCCCCATAAATACAACCGCCTCCTTTCCCTTTCGCTCGGCAGGAACATTGGCCATCAGGGCCGATGCCACCTCGCACATATCGGCATCGCTCCATAGCAGCGGAGTACCCACCGTTACCTGCCTAATCCCCTTAGGCATCTTGGTAAAGGCGTTGGCCGTTTGCACCAAATCGTCGTACTCGTCGCCTGGAATTATGTGTAGCGACTGCACGTAAACGTTGCTGTAACCATCTTCGCCCAGCTTAGCTAGCGCCTCTGCTGGCGAAAGAATCTCCTCGCCACGCTTCCTTAAAATCTTTCGAATAATTTTAGATGTGTAGGCCCAGCGAATCTCGGTGTTCGGAAATGCCTTAGCCACCTTCTCGCCCACCCTGTCGATGGCTCCTTTAGAGTCGGATAAGGATGTACCAAAAGCCACCAGCAGAATTGCCCTTTTGGGTTCGGCCTCGCTACCGGCTGCCGCCAACGTGGTGGTGTGCAGCAACAGCGGAAGGCATATAAGCCAACCCATAAGCAACTTTAACCTCGTAATCATCATTGTATTAAAAATTAAAATTAATACAACATGCCCTTTGCTAAATGCAGGAAAATAAAAGTGAAGAATACGCCTAGGTTCATATTCAACAGCTACTTCTTACCCGGAAGCAATACATGTGTTTGTTGAATGAGGCAGGTCTCCTGACTTACCTAGTATTGCGGCCTTCCCACCCTCTTTCGAAGGCAGTGGCGTAGACTTGCAATACCAGCTGCAACGCAGCTATTGGCATACAGTAGCGGGTACTGTTCCGGATTCACACCGGATTCCCTTTTACTGGCTGAGAAGGATTCCCAACCAGTCACCTTATTCGGGTACAAATGTAATGGATTTAAAAATGCAAACAAGCAGCTACCGCCCAGCAGCCAACGCCAATGGGTCTCAATTAAGGTTATACATAGAACTAACTACCGTTAAAACAGCGGAGTTAGCAGCTCGAAAAAAATGGTGGATATAAATAAAAAATATGGTACAACGCCAGCCGTACCCCGCGGCTACAGCAGCTAGCGGCTAAAACCAAAGGGCTACCACTGCACCCAGCGTACCCGCTGCAGCACCAACAACCACTCCCCTGTAAAACCACCCCTTCGCTGTTTTGGGGGTTTTAAAGAATTGCATAGCGTAATGTTTAGTATCGAAGATGTAACTAATAAAATGGGTGCCAATAAAGCTCATAAATAGCGAGTTAAGCAAGACAGCCAAGCACTGAAGACTCCCATACTACACATATAATCAGCCTACATAGTGGTAGGCAGTGGCTGTATTGCAACAGCCACTGCCATCATTACTTTAACAAGCGTATGGTGTTAGCTCTCCTTCTTTTGATAGAACTTAGAAAGAAGAGCTAATATAATAACGCCACAAATCAGCGCTTATTCGCAGACTCTGAACAATTGATATCCCCTTAAAAACATGTACAGGCTCGGAACAGCAAGGGCCTAGGATTATAGTAGAACTTACTATTTCCCCTTTTTAGCACTTTGCAGGTTGTTCCAGTACTTGGTCTGCGAAGTAGATTGCACGTACTTATTAATATCATCCATCGTGATGTTTTTCACCTTAACTCCATACGCCTGCCATTCATCATATCCGCAAACGTTAGTTCGCCTTCTAAGTTCTTGCAAAAATCCTTCTGTAAATAGCTCCGGAAGAACATAGTATGAAGGTTCAGCATCCAAAGGCATAAAGAAGATATATCCATCAAAACAATTTTCAAAATGGCCAATGCTTTCTGATGGTATTTCAGGCATCAAGTCAAAATTACCCTCACCAAAAGGAGTCGTCTTAAGATCTAAAGCTACAGGCTTGTTTCCATTTTGTGCAAAAGCATAGTCGAATAACCCATTTTGGGTCATCCCCTTCATCTCCCCATTATTACTTATAATTCCAGAATGCGGACAAGTAATAAATACATCGCTATCCGAAAAACGTTCCTTCAAAATCGATCCTGCCGAGGCGTAGGTGTTCTGACCTAATACAATTTTAGATTTAAAAGTGTGTCCAAATCCAACTATAAATAAGCCACTGCGGTTATCAGCTCGAAATCTTATCCCCTTTTCTACGATATCTGCCATTTGCTGGTTACGATCGGGAACCGACTTGAAGTAGCTGCTAAATTCTTCTTTTGTTTTAAGGGAGCTCCATGGACGAGCGACATCTGCAAGCACGACCTGTATTTTGTCTCTTTTAGAGAGCTTCTTATTCAAGTTCCATAGCTCTATAATAAACTCATACATTCCTTTATCGTCCCATCCTTGCATCTGAGCATTTCTAAGTATATCGAGAAGAAGCTCATTATCCATCTTTTTGTTTGCAAAGAATAGATCCATTTTCTCCTGATTATCGCACCCTATTTCCAAAAAGACAACTCCCGCTTTCTTTGAAAAAGAAGGGTCGTTAACTACCGACTTTAGCAGATCCCACGATGCCTTACGCTTATGGACTTCACCATATATCACCAGCTTATGGTTAGCCAGCTTATCTAAGATATACTCTTGGGGGTTTTTCCCATTGCTTTTTACGTAATCAACAAGCTTAACACTATCTGCCTGTGATTTCAGATTTGCTTCTGGGAGCTGCTGTGCCGTTACTATCCCGCAGGTAACCACTGCCAAAATAGCCATCAAAATTGCTCTTTTCATGTCGTTAAATATTTAGTTCTTATAAGTACAACTTTCTAATTTTTTGGTTGACCCCAAAGGTTAGCGGTATGAATTAGTACACCTATCCTCAGAGTTATAGCTTCAGGCCTTCAGAACGGCCAGATCGAATACAAGTAATAGGCTCATAAACGAAGCAATACAATGTCCATTAAAAAGCCATAAAGAACTATCGGGTATGCACGCAAGTATTCAAGCCGGTAATCCTTTTATACTACAAAACGATGGTTGCCTACTATCGCTATTACAACAGGCTGTAGCCTGTTAATAAAGAAGTTGCTCCCCAGCGAGGTTTGAGCAAATGGTTACTTCTCTACTCTAAACCGACTATAGCTATCGTAGTTTCTGTCAACAGAGTTAATAATTCCACTATCGAGGTAGCTTTGTAAATCTGATTTTGACACCTTAAGTACATCACCTTTTACAAAATAGTCGGTATCCATCATTGAGCTTACATAACCATTATACTGAAGTGCTCCATGTAAAAGATTTACCGTATCCGATTCTAGACCGGTCACTTTTAGGTAGTAGGATGTTATCGTATCCTTTTCTCTTCTAACAATACCGTAAACATCGCCCACTACAGGGTTACGTACAAATTCTCTTTTCTGCTTTTGAATGTTAGTATTTACCACTATAACGGAGGCAATAAATCCAACAACAATAATGATTCCTGAATACAGGTAAAATGGCTTCTTTGCCTTCGACAGATACTCCTCTTTCTTTTTTAGGTTCAGCGTATCATTACAGTAGGCACACTGACACCTTACAGTCCTCATAAACAACGGAAAAAAAGGGATAAATAGTATATGGAAATACTGCTGGTAGACATAAAATATTTGATGATTTCGTCCACAATTTTCGCATATGATTCCATAATCATGATACTTTTTGATTCGCATCATTCCCGTTCCAATTCTGATCATTATCTGCTATATTTAAATGTTATACAAAATGCTTTACAGAAAAAAAGGCCTCTCTCTCATTGAGTAATGCCTACTATCTTTGCCAATGCTATTCCAATAAGCAGCAGCTTAAGGAAGTATATACACTTCAAGTACGAAGTGCAATTCTGGGTTTATTCGGTAACCATTTTATGGTTATAAATTCCCGATGACGGACATGTATATGCAAATGTGGGCGATTGCGGGCTTCAAACTTATCAAACCGTGAAAATTTAAAGCGGTCTACAGCCCTCGAACTTACAAGAATCTCGCCCATTTTGTATACACATTATTGTTTTTAGTTTTTAATGTTGGAATTCACCATAATTGCTAAATTTTTGAACCCAATCAAAGTAGTCTCCAAATAATGAACCTGATGTCAAATCTAATTCACTTACCTTTTTTCCATCAATTTTCAATTCAATATTTTCAGTCCCTTCGCAACCATCCATACTTTCTTGAATTCCTCGAAGTAATGTAAATGCCGCATTGTCTACAATATTCAATATCAGTTTATCTAAAGCCTCTAATTCACTTTTCTTTAATCCTCGTAACAATTTTTGTCTCTCTTTTTCAAGTTCAAGAAACTCTTTTGCTTGATTTTTATTCAATGATTTAGACTCGGCATTTTGTTTGTGGTTTTCATACAACAGAATAGCCTCATCACGCATTTGGTGAATTATGAATTTCCCCAATCTGTCCAATGATGTTTCTTGAATAAACGTTTGATGTTTGCTGTCAAGCATTTGAATTAATGTGTCAGGCAATTTATGTTTTTTGCTTATTGTCCAATAGAGTGATTTTAAATAAATAAAAAAGAAGTTATTAACCCCTTCGTCTCCTAATTCTTCGTCATATTTGTAAATAAATCCAGTTTCATCTTGCCACGAAGCCTTTTTTGAATCATATTCATTTGTCCAATCCTCAAAGTCAATTAATCCGAACTCAACATACTCAAAATCAGGACAGTTATTTCCCGTTTCTTCAACTGTCTTTTTGATATTGAAGTTTAAGCTAATCCAACCACTCCAAGGACAACAATAAATTCCCATTGATGATGGTTCTCCTTCTTTCTCTTTAAAATCAGCAAGAGTTCTAATTACGAAATTATCAATCTGTTGACTATATTTTTTTAATAAAATCATGCTCTTTTATAAGGTTTAATGATTTCACTTCGGTTTCTTAAAACTAAACACAACGGCTGCGGTATGAAACATGCGCATTTTGAAACATAAACTTATCAGCCCGCTAAACCGTTGATTAAATGTTATTTTATTCAAAAATAGCACTTTATGCCCTATGTTTATTATTGCGTATTATAGCCTGCTATTAATCTATACTTAGAGTCAACATTTTCTTTTATCAAATCAAAATTTAATTCTTTCGTCTTGTGAATCGGACTATCAACTCCGTAAATAGTATCTCCTTCAAAGCCGACTATTTCCAAAACCCGAAATATTTCAGAAAAAGTCAAAACCTCATTATTGTCAATATCTACAAGTCTTATTTGTTGGTCTCTATTTTTTGTCCAAATTGGGAATACAACACGATTCTTTTGTTCATCCCAAACTGCAGGTCCACCAGCCCAATCACAAACTTTTATTTTCTTATTATTTTCATTGTCAATCAAGAAGCATTCAGCACCCAATGGTGCTCCCATGGCAATCTCATACATTTCTCTATATTCAATTTTGTATTTTCCATCCTTAGAAATCAAATTCTTGTCAGTATTAGAAAAATTCCATGCGTTTGGATATCGATTACTCATAAAGTGATGCTCCTTTTAAAATGTCTGCGAATAATTTCCAACTTGGTTTTTCGGAATCAATGTCCTGATTTGTATTATCGTAATATCCTTGAATATCCTCAGTATACCTTGACATTGCTTCTAAAAAATCATTTAAGTCTTTGTTTTCCCAATTTTCCGGATTCTGTTTCAAATCCTCTCTAAACTTCTCAAGAAAATCAATAAATGTATTTTTATCAGTTACTTCCATCGTTTTTTATAATAGGCTATAACGTTTGGCGGCATGGGCAACAAGCGTTGCGGGCATCCGCTCTCTCAGTCTGCTCTACTGCTGCTGCGGCTTTTTAAACTTTATCTATCTCTTCGCCCTCTTGTTGACTATAACGTGTGTTAGCGGTAGTTTTTATTTCATCATAAAATTTTCAATACATTTCCATTTAGGTCTTCAATAAATTTGTCAACATTTTTATAGAGTTCCTTTTTATTTGGGTAAGGGTTATAAAGTGCAACAATTGGGAATTCTGCTTCAAATATTTTATTCATATAATCCATCTCTACTGGATAGGTATAATAAAGTCTTCCTTTGGGGTAATTATTTTCTTTTTGCCATAATTCAAACTCATTACAGAAACTATGATGTTGTGGTTGAGTTAATCTATTAAATAATTGTTCGTCGATTATTTTTGCAAAACGATACAATCCATGTATTTCAGACGCAAAACACTTAGCAAGTTTATTATGAAGTTTACTTACTGAATGTTCCATTTTTTGATATGCAATGCAGAGTTCTTGTAAACAATTGCTTGCTTCAACTGCATTTTGCAATAGTAAAGCCTTAAAATATAAAATCACATACTTTTCCCAAACTGTAATTTTTTTTACTAAAAATTTATCAGCCTTATCAACGGCTTCTAATTCAAATTCCTTCTCTTTAAAATAAAGCACCTTTAATAAATTAACCGATACTTCAGTATAAAATCGCCCTTTAGATTGAGGTAGATCTTTGGGGAAGAAACGGTTAATAATTTCAAAATCGTTACAAGAAAAAGCATTGAGTGCATCAAAGAATACATCACAATGGTCTGTTCCACTTGCTAATATAGCTTTGTTTAGAAGATTTTGTCTTGAAGTTTGATACAGTACATTATTAAGCATATCAAAATCAAGTTTTTGAAAGACATTATAAAACCCAAAATCATTCAAAGTTGCTGATAAATGAATGTAAGACTTCGTTTTTATTACCCCATTCTCTTTACTTTTCAGATATTTTTCAAAAAAATTAAAGTTCCAGGAATTAAATTCCTTCCAGGTTCTTGGTGGATAATAATAGCCCCATTTTTTAAAACTTTCTTCAGTTATTTCTTTGTAAATCTTTAAGAATTCATCAGCATTTTTCATTATGCAAATTTTTTACTCGCAAAGTGTGTTCTAAAATTACCGCTAACATCTCAGTAATCGCAGCTAGCTGCGATTGTTTCCGGATCACCTGTAGCTCCACTAGGTAGGATACTGCTTCGAAGGTAGCCAAAATCTGGCAGCGTTAAACAGTGCTATGTGTTTTTTGTAGTCAATGCATCCTTTAGGTGTCGTGTACTTGAACGCTCGGAAAAATGGTCACCCATCTGCTGGGAGTCGAGCCAAATATGGCCTGCTGTGAAACCGTACCCGAAGCGAGCTCATAGCCACCAAATTAAAAGTATACTTTATAAATAATGGGCGGTTGCCCAAAGCCCCATTTTGGGAACTACCATTACCTTATAGCAGCTACGAAAAAGGGGGTATGAGGCTATGCTTACGCACTACGAAAAGGTTGCTCCTCATCTTAACGAACCGCTGTATACGCGACCCGTACGTACAGTGGTATGAGAGGTTCTCCCCGTCAGTGCTTACTGGCGGGGCAGCCTACTCGATTCTATGCCGTTTTTTTCAATCCTGTTTATCCTGTATAGCCTGAGAGCGAAGCCTGAAACCAATAGTCCCCTCAACTATTTTATCTTTCAGTTTCTCAATAGTATCCTTTTTTGTAAATGGTATATCTAGTTTTTTTGCAAGAGCTTCAAAATCTAAACGAGAAGAACACTTATCCACTATTAATTTCAATCCATCTTCTCGGGAGTTCATCTTGTTTAATTCGTCAATAATTGATTGAATTACAAATTCATCGAATGAAAGTATTTTTAATCCAGATGTTTTACTTTTATCCTTTAATTCAAACATTATTTCTTTTTTACCATTTTCCAATTCGGCAATTTCCTCCTTACTCAACTTTTGCAAAAAATTACTTAAGGCATCATACTGTTCTATTATAATATTTTTCTTATTCATTTCTACAAAATATTTTTTTCAAATTGATCAACAAATTCATTAATCTCAGATACGATATCGGGTCTATGGTTGTTTGTCAAAACAACAGGAACACCATATTGCGGAGCATCTGCAAATAAAGTTTTATTTTCTCTTAAATATGAATCAAAAACAGGAATATCTAATTTTTTAGTCTGAGATATAAAAGGTCTAATTGCAGAGATGGGTTCACCTCCATAAAATTGCACCATTGTAAATAAAACACCCGCTATTTGAGGGTCTATTTCTTCAAATTCTTCTTCATCATCAACTTGACAGTAGTCATTATAATCTTTAACTAATTTATCTAAACTTCTAATAAGATAATCTATCCCGAGTGTAGATAAATAATCAGGCTTAGCAGGTATAAGTATAGAATCACTTGCAACAATTGCATTTTTTGTAACTATATTAAAATTAGGAGGGCAATCAATTAATATTACATCATATGCATCATCTAATTGTTCAATCCCATTTATTAATCTTCTATGAACTTTTAGAAAATTTTGCTTCGATTGCTCCATATTGGCTCCACCTAATGAAGTTGCTAATTCTAAATCCACATTTATTAACTCTAAATGAGATGAAATCAAATGGAGTTGTCCACTTCCATTTAAATAGCGTTGAACATTGTCAGGTTCAAAAATTAAATCTTGAAATTTAAGTTTTTTATCTTTGAGGCTCGGTTTAAACCAATTCTTTATTGTTTTATTAGATGCTAAATTTTTCTTCCATTCTTCAGGTTGAATAAACGAAAATGTTAAACTTGCTTGAGGATCCAAATCAATCATTAACACTTTGTAGTCACGTCTAGCTAATTCTCCAGCCAGATTTGCAGTCAATGTAGTTTTACCGACTCCTCCTTTATAGTTAATTACTGAGATTGTTTTCATACTAATTTATTTTATGTGATGAACTCTTTTTAAAATGCCACATAACGTTTGGCGGTATGGGCAACAAGCGCTTGCGGGCTTCCGCTCTCTCAGCCTGCACTGCGGCTGCTGCGGCGCAGTAAGTTTTCACCTACTACTTCACCCGCTTGTTGACTATACCGTGTGTTGTGCGTTCGTACTTTTACACCTACAAAAAACACTTTTCAATGAAAGCACAAAATTGAGTCATAATGATATAAACTCATGAAATTTTTACATAGTACTATCAATAATTTATTTAATCGATTTGTTTATGACTTCATTTATCTTACGTGTATTATATTCAATGCCAATAAAAACATGAATTAGATTGGAGAATGCAAGTAAGAGTAAGGCAATTATAACACATACCACAAAAGATCCAAATCCAATCAATACTTGTTCATCTTTGGCCAATAATATCATTGCAATAATTCCAATCACTATAACAATATACCCGATAATTGAAATTAATCCGACTATTATTTTTAGAGGAACATATCTACTAGGTTGGTTATCCGTTTCTTTAATTATGCTTTCAATTTCTTCTTTGGAAAATACTTTTTCAGTTTGATCATCATCAAATAATAAATTCATTAGGTCTTCAAATTCCCTTGCTTCTGTCTTAGAAAGTTCTCTTGAATTTAGTTCATCGATAATACAACTAAGAAAGTCAGGGTCAATATTTGATTTCCCAGTTTGCACAAGTCTAAGAAGGTCAAGTAAAGCTTTTACAGTTTTTTCTCTTAATGAATCGATAAATAGTTTTTTGTTCATTGTCAGTTGATTTTTTAATTTGTGCTTTTTATCGTTTTTAGGCGATCCCGTTTAGTATGACGCACAACGTTTAGCGGCATCGGCAACAAGCGCTTGCGGCCTTCCGTTCTCTCAGCCTGCACTGCGGCTGCTGCGGTGCAGTAAACTTTCACCTATTACTTCACCCGCTTGTTGACTATACCGTGTGTTACCAGCAGTTTATATTTTTGATATTAAGTAATTGACAAATGCTGAACATGCGACTAACATAAATCTTGCTTCTTCAAGGTCAACATTGCTGTCGCCTTCTAATAAAGCGTGTCTAATACCTCCTTCGTCTGAGGTATAGCCATATAAAGCACTAAAAGCAGTTTTTAAACTTCCTGGTATATTATGCTTTTTTTCTATCTCCTTTAGTGCCTGTCCAAGTGTTGTTGAGTTGTTAGTTATTATTATTTTACACAAAGATTCTACAGCTGAAATAGATTCTTTAACCGAATTTCTATAGTCTGGTTTCTTTTTGTCTGATAACAAATTTAGTGCTGTAGATAGATGCGTCTTTACAGGCTTAAACTTGTCCGATTGATTTAAAGCATTTTCAATCTCAATTATTTCTTCCTGTGAATTAACTTCAACTATCACTCCGTCCACGAAGCGATAGGCTGAAAATTCTCTTTTGAAAAAATTGTTACAAATGTCTTGGAATCGCTTGTCTTCATCTTCAAAGCAAAACTCTACAAGATTTAATCTGTCATACCAGTAAGCTTTATAAAACCATTCACGTAATATTTTTTTTGCTTCATAACCGTCGACTTGAGAATAATGTCGAGGCATATTGTCAATTGGTCTTTTAAAGAAATGAATCCAAAGATTTCTGTAAAATGTCGTTAAAGCAGAATATTTTTCGCCATATCGTGGATCATTGGATTTTGAATCTAAAATAAAGTCATGGATAAGAGTCCACAAGGCATTATCCATTTCAGGTGAAAGTCCTTCTCTTAAAAGATCTGTTTTAATTTCCGTCTTTCCTATTCTATCAGAGAATCTTAATTTCATGTTGTCTTAAATTACTGGTAACGGTAAATTGTATGAGTAGTGGCAGATTGCGAACTTCTTTCCTGCCAAACTACTACGCAGTTTGAACGGGCTACAAACCTTAATATTTACCACATCGCCTGCCATTACTTATACAAAATGTTAGGCGTAGTTATTCATTTTCAATTCTATCAAATTCTTTTACAATCTCATTTTGGAAAAAGACTAATAATTCAACAAGAACCTTATTCAAAATAGAATCTTCCATTCCGAGTAATACTGAACTCATTTCATATAAAGAGTCAGTTGCATATTGAATAGGGTCTAAAAAACCACAATCATTTGGTCCTGTCAAAAAATTATTTTGTTCTTCATCTCTTAAGCTAAGTTTTGTATTTATTCCAGAAACTCCTGCATGAATGCTTTCATTCGACCAAGTATAGACAGCTCTCAAATTGTCTTTAGCTACAAGATTTTCAAGTTCCTTAAAATTTCTTTTCCCATTTGGAAGACTCCTCATTGTCCATCCATAACTTTTCTGAAAATCTTTCCCGTACTTACTTATTAATTCTTCTTTATTTAAAGATAATTGGTTAAGCTCTTTTTCTGAAATAGGTTCCCAGTCAAAAAAATCAGAGCATTCATTATATGATATAGCTTTTCGATATTCTTCAATCACTGCATAATCATTATACATTTCAATGATTTCGTATGATGAATCATATAAATAAAGAAAAACGACACAGATTTCATGTAACGTTCTCCACCTTGCAAAAGCACCATCTGCAAATCCATTTGAAACCAATACTTTAATTTCATTTGCAATTTGGCAAGCTCTAACATGATTTGATATTAGAGTATCAAGTTTTTGGTGGTCTTCATAAGTATCAAAGATTTTATAAAACTTATCATAGGTAATTGAGCTTATTTTTGAATTCAACTCTATAAATCCCTCAAACAAAGTCAATCCAGTTTTATATTTACTTTCAATTTTATCTACTATTTCTAATTCACGTTTCTTTAAGTCATTTTCTTCGCCAACACAATATTCAAAAATTGTTTCAGCCAATCCACCTGTGATAGATTTAATTAGCTCAGGAATCTTTTTATTAAACTCTTTTTCAAATTCTTCAGAGGTTCCTTGATATTTGCTTCGTTCTTTATCAATTCTATCTTGTATCAGGTTTTCTATGTAATAAGGTCTTTCCACTCTTTTATGAATTTGTCTGCAATGTTGTCGCTAATTACGCCAACTCGTTTATAACCCCAACAAAGTTGTGGTTATCCATCCAATTTTGGGTGTATAACCACGGTTGGGGTTGGGGTTATTCATTCACCAAATAAAGCTAAATATTTACAAATCGTCAAATGGAGATTTTACTTTTTGTAGGCTTTGCATGCTTACGTGGGTGTAAATCTCTGTTGTTTTAGAGTTCTTATGGCCCAGCAGGATTTGAATGGGCGCAAGTCCGTTCCATTTTCAAGTAGATGGGTGGCAAAGCAGTGGCGGCGATATGCCCATGCCACAGGTTGGATTTCCGTACCTGTCGGCTGCCGAACGATTGGTCATAAAAGACATCATCATGATGGCGGGCGGTTTGCTCGTAGCATCTGACAGCGCAAGGCGGATAATGAAATTGAAAAACAGTCGCTAACAGTCCTTTATCTCCTCCTATTTACTATACTGGTCAAAAAAAAGGGGCTATATAAAATTAGAAAACACACCTAAGAATGTTAGTAGCTTTCTCCTTTTTTTACCAATTATTTTTGGTTGTTATGCAATTTTGATTCTATATTACTCTCATAATTTACGGCTTAATTTCTATCGCGTTGGCCAAACATCGAAAGATCACTAATCTGAGTTGGATGATCACTATTCTAGCTTAGAAACTGCATAATCTAAGCTGGATGATCACTAATCTAACTTAGAAACTGCATAATCTGAGTTGGATGATCACTAATCCAAGTTAGAAACTGCATAATCTGAACTGGATGATCACTAATCTAACTTAGAAACTGCATAATCTAAGTTGGATGATCACTAATCTAACTCAGAAACTGCATAATCTAAGTTGGATGATCACTAATCTAACTTAGAAACTGCATAATCTAAGTTGGATGATCACTAATCTAGCTTAGAAACTGCATAAT
Organism: Alistipes sp. ZOR0009; assembly: GCF_000798815.1. Lineage (NCBI taxonomy): Bacteria > Pseudomonadati > Bacteroidota > Bacteroidia > Bacteroidales > Rikenellaceae > Alistipes > Alistipes sp. ZOR0009. The sequence continues at coordinate 40,829 of NZ_JTLD01000052.1, forward strand.
CTGAGCTGGATGATCACTAATCTACACTGAAAGATCACTAATCTGAGTTGGCTTAAGGAAGTCTACAACGAGAGAATACCTTGTTTGGACGAGGCTGTCATAGCCGTCATGCTAAGCCGTTTTTATAATGTTCGCCCCTCACGGGGTCGACAAAACACTTACTCACTCGTGCTATAAACCTTTCATTCCTCCGGAATGGCTACCTATAGGAGCTGATGCCGGAGGCATCAGTGGCTTATAGAAAAGTGTCGTTGTAGAAGCACGACCCTAGAAGAGTCAAACCGAAGACTAACATCCCTTAGCCTGACGGCTATGGGCACTAGCCATATACAGCTATAGTAGCAGAATAGACATATCTGAGCAGCTATATCGATGCATCTGTAATGATAGTTGAATGTATCTAAATCCCTATCCGATACATCTACCCATCTATATCGATGCATCGCCCCACATGGATCGCGCTACCTGTAGCGCTAGCTGATGCATCTAACCTTAGCTTAGATGCTTAGGTAACCTACTACAGATGCATAAGTAGCACTTTTAGGTGCATCTGTTTAGCGGAGAGATGCATCTAAAATGGTCCAGGTGCAGCGATACTACTACCCTAATGCATCTATAGTAGTGGTTAGCTGCATCTAACGGCAAATTAGATGCAGCAATCAGACTTTCAGATATAGCGAACCAAGCACCTCGATGCAGCGATAGTACTACCCAGATGGATCAATCCCCCAACTAGATGCAGCGATAGAGCTAGCCAGTTCCATTTATAGTATCCGATAGATGTATCAGAGCTGCCATACAGATGCAGCTGTAGTATCACTCTCAGGCATCTATCGTAGTAGTCGAACACATCAAAATGAATATCCGCTTAGCTACCTAGAAAGCATAACACGGGCAGTTTTTTAATATAGATTAAGAACAAAAGGCCATTTTACCCTGAAAAATAGACCTATAGGCCTATGGATTTTGGCGCTACCGCCGTCGTAACTTTGTGGTGCTTTAGTCCTACCAAACGACGGGCTAACCCGGCAAGCTTAACGACTCACTAAATAGCTGCTACTATGGTACTGATTATAGGGAACTGCATTCCAAAAACGATTTCGCTTTTTGCCACCTACATCCGTAATACAAACGACTACCTACAGCAGGGGGCACCCATCACCAATGCAGAAAGGCTGGGGGTACCTCCGGCACATGCTGCACGGTGGAAGGAAATAGAGGAGCACTGGCAACCAGCTTTTATAAAATATAGCGATAAGATTAACTCGCGCACCGCCGCCGTTACCAGCCAGCTGTACGACATCATAGATATGGCTCATGAGTTCGAAAAGGAGACGCATATGTTTGCGTACATAGCCATATCCCGCACTGCTACCACCACCGATATGGAAACGTTTTGCATAAATAAACGAACCCCGAAAAGTACGCACTTCATTCCTCAAACTCCAGTAGGCGAACAGGTAGATGCCATTCTACAGCCTATTGGCGGGGGAGCCGTATCCGTTAAGTGCTTTAGCGGTGGCAAAAGAGCCTCGATACACAAGGATGCCACCTGCGTAGAGTATAGGTATACGGTAGGTGCCATAGCGCCCTCCTCTCCGATCGACACTAACCTAATGGTAGACCAGTGCACTAAATCATCCTTTACCCTAAATGTCGGTGCCGAGAATTCGGGGCTACGCCTATACTTCTACTTCCGTTGGTTTAACACCAAACACCCCGAGCTGGCAGGTCCGTGGTGCGACCTCCAAAACACGCTAATCCTTTAAAGAAAGTGTTTATAAGAAGTTATACTGAAGTTAAACTGAAGTTAAACGGAGGTAGACGGAGGTAGACGGAGGTAGACGGAAGTTAGAAAAAGTCAAAGAAGTTAAAAGAATGGCTATCGCAAATCTCATATCGTGCCCTCTGTGTCTCTGTGTTGAAAAAAGAAGTTAAACGGAAATAGACGGAAGATACTTTTAAGAAGTTATACTGAAGTTAAACGGAGGTAGACGGAGGTAAACGGAAGTTAGAAGAAGTTAGAGAAGGCATATCTCAAATCTCAAATCTCACATCCCATATCTCATATCCCACATCGCAAATCTCACATCTCACATCGCATATCTCACATCTCATATCCCACATCGCATATCTAAATCCCTGTGCCCTCTGTGTCTCCGCGTCTCTGTGTTGAAAAAAGAAGTTAAACGGAAGTATGCGGAAGTTAGAGAAGTTACAGAAGTCAAAGAAGTTAAAGAATGGCTATCGCAAATCTCAGATCTCAAATCTCAGATCTCACATCCCATATCTCATATCCCACATCGCACATCGCACATCTAGATACTTTAATGAAGTTAATAAATTTCCGTGTCTCGTATGCTTAAATTGCCTTTTTCGTGATAGCTGCAAAATATTTACTATAATAGTTTCGTTATAGTTTTATTTATACCTCTAGTTTTATTGGGGAATAGAGCAAAGCATACTACTTATTTATCCCCTGATACATTTAGGTTTAACTATTCCATTAATTTAAACACATTGATATATGAACCGTATAGAACTTGGGTGTATAGTCCTTGTTTTTGGGTTATTACTCACTTTTCCTTTTACGTTGAGTGCTAAATCGGAAGAGGTTGTAATAAAAGGTACAATAAAAGACAGCCTACAGGGGACTCCTCTGTCATATGCCAACATTACTGTTTTATCCGAAAATAGTTCAACCTTTCTTTTTGGCACAACATCTAACAAATCGGGGGATTTTAAAGTAAATAGCATCAGCATCTCCAAGGGAATACTCAAGATTTCGCTGGTTGGGTATCAAACAAAAACCATCCCTTTTAGCGCTAATGGCAAGGAGGTAAATCTCGAAACTATTTCACTCACGCCCTCTTCAACTAAAATTGAGGGTGTAGTAGTAAAAGGTTCCAAACCGACTATTAAGCAGGTAGGCGATGTTTTAGTCTTCGATGCCAAGAACGCTCCTACCACCAGCGGCGATTTCGGGATCGACCTGCTTCGGTTAACGCCGATGGTATTTGTCGATCCAAAAGGTGATATCCTAATACAAAACAAGCCTGCTGCCATACTCGTAAATGGAAGAAAGCTACCCACATCACAAGTCTACAGCTATATAAACAGCTTAAAGGCAGAGGATATTCAATCCATAAAAGTTCAAACATCCAACGCTTTAGAGAACGATGCGGAAACTGAAGCAGGAACCATTAACATCATCACCAAAAAAGCAAAGGTTGGGTATAAGCTTACTACGCGGACTTCCGCATCGTATATTGAGCAAAATAGCAATAACCAAAATAGTGGATTTAATTTTAGCTATGGTACCCAGTCGTGGCAGCTATATGGCTCGTTCTTCTACAGTAGCGGGAATAACAGATGGCATAGCAAGGATGGCTACTCCTTAAATGAATACATCAACATTGACAAAATAGTATTAAAAAGAAGCGACGGCTTTTCTTATCCGAGAGGAGATGACTTTCGTATGGGAGCAATTGCTGATCTAGCAAAGAATCATACCATAGGAGTCGAACTATCGGGTAAGAATACCTTCCCTTTGCAGAGTAAATCAACATCACAAACTATATACTATAACCATCACTGGGATATTAATGATACAGGGGAAACACAAAAAAAATCTAGGAATACGACAGACTTATACGATGCTTCGGCATACTATACTTGGAGAATTGACACATTGGAAAGCCAGCTTCAAATCTTAGCCGATTTAGTTTTTCATAAAAATGGTAACGATTCGTTCATTCAATCTGCCTACCAAAATAATACAGCGAATAATTTTACAGAGCAGAGTTGTACCGATGCCAAAACTAGAAATGGAACTTTTCAGGTAGATTTTGTAAAAAACTATATGAATAAGCTGGGGGTACAGGCTGGGGCAAAGTACGTATTAACCAATCGCAACAGCAGCTATGCGGTAGCATCCAACAGCACCCCAACCACCTCCTACGATGTTGACGAAGATATACTGGCATTTTATGCTGCTGCAAGCAAAACTTTTTCGAAAAAAATCTTTATTAGGCTTGGTTGCCGCTTAGAGTTGGCCAACCAGTCGGGAGTTAATAGACAAGCCAATAGTAGCGAACAGATAAAAAGCCAAAACAACGACCTATTTCCAAATTTTACGTTTTCCTACGAAATCGATAAAAATCGCTCCTTGGCAATTAGCTACTCTCGATCTATCTCCCGAATGCCATTCTTTTTGCTCAGCACATTTACAGTTCGAAATTCTGATTATGAATATAACATTGGCAATCCATACCTAAAACCAATACTTTCGGATAGGATAGAACTTCGATATCGGTATAAAAACCATTACCTGACGCCCTACTTTCGCTACTCTGCAGACGTTGTTACCCAAAGTTGGACTGTCAAGAACGGACTTATTTACCAGTCAAACGAAAACTGCGGACATGCTATATATACTGGCCTTGATTATGGTTATAATGGGAAAGTTTCTAGATGGTGGTCATTGAATTGGAATACCCAGGTATATTACGCATATATCCCCCAAGGTTTTGCCCAAACAAAGCATTTTACGGCTGCAATTTCAGCAAACAACCGGCTGGGAGTTAGCCCTAATAGCAGCATCGACCTCTCTGTATTTTACATATCGAGCATGATTGAGGCAACCAAACTCGTAAAGGGGCAGGCGTATGGTAATATAGCCTATAATCACCAACTTTTAAAGAAATCACTAAATGTTGGCGTAGGCATAAATGATGTTTTTCAAACTCAACGCCAATACGTGCTTATTAAAAACCCAGAACTTAACTATACAATATACGGGAAGCAGCCTTCTAGGACCTTCTTTGTCAATGTGTCGTACACATTTACCTCTAAGAAGAGCGTAGCTAACAGAAGCAAAATTGACAGCAATGATATAATAAGAAGATTGTAACACGGACTTAAGATAGCAGATAAGGACTAAGAGTGCTGCTCAGAAAATAATGTTTTACTTAGTGACCCAATATTCCCCCAATAAATGATACTAGGTCTATAAGTAGTTTTATGGAAGAGCAGGTTCAGCCAAAGAGAAGGGTTTCAGCTAAAGTCCAGTATAAAAATCTTACCATTCCCCTAGCAATACCGAGCCTTTGGCTATATTTTCCCCTCAACCCAAAGGCTTAACCCGTTTGGATCGTTAGCGAAAAACTTTTGCTAAAGCTTCCTTTCCCAAAAAACAGCAAAGGGATTAAAGGGATAAACATTAAGGGGAGTGAAACCTTATCAAGCATAAAAAATTGAACAGCAATAGCTATAATGGCAAGTCCAATAGTAAAACCCCGTATACTTGAAAATGTCATACTCGGATTTATTGTAATAGTTTGCATTTGTTCTGGATTTACGACTATATCCTTACCTATCAAACATCCCTCCTCTTCCACTTCAATTAAATACTTTCCTGGCAAAAGATTTTCGGATAGCTTAAAATTTCGGGAGTTAACTTGTCCGATAGGGTTTCCGTTAACTCGAATTTGATACTTTTTAGATTTGAAAAATGCTTGCCCAGTTTTGCTTAGCCTAATGTTTACATTCATCTGCTATAATGCTACTTTGTTTTAGGTACTTTTCTTTTATACTTATGATGATCTGCGGATATAAAACATGACGAATTGTGAAGCAACGAAACCCAACACTGCTGAGAACGCCCCCCCCTATTAAACCGCCATGTTTTACACCCGCTGTTATGCCTTTTTTACTTAATGCCCTTTACAAAATCAACTATACCTGCTGTCAATTCAGCCTTTAAGGGTAGGTCTGGATTCCGATAGGTTTCCATATTCTTTTGAAGATCGGAGTCTGAATTCTTTAAGACATGATTCATATTCTCTACAATCATAAGCTTTGCTTCAGGCTTTGAGGCCGAAAGCAGTTTTGCGTCCTCAACAGTAACCTGTAAATCGGTTGTCCCTTGTACTATTAGTACCGGGATTTTCAACCTACCAATCTCCTTCGTAGGATCATACCTCATCCAAGAAATCATGTATGGCTGAACGGTGGGGCGATATAGTGTCGCTAAGCTAGGATTTACATTCGAGACTGTTTTCCCAGCCTTTAAGCTATCTAAGATCCTATTTGACTCGTCTAATAGTAGCGGTGGTAGCTTAGCTTGCAGCTGCTCCCTTAAAATTTTATCAATCGGTTTCCCAGCTCCCGAAATGGAAATAAACCCAGCTACGGGTGCACGCTCTGCGGCAACCATTCCAATTAAAGAGCCTTCGCTGTGGCCTAATATGGTAATTGACGAAAATCGTTTATCCGCTTTTAGTAAAGAAATCCATGAAACAACGTCATCTATATAAGTCTCAAATCGGAGCTCGCTTTCAGAGGTCTTTGCCTGCCTACTTTTACCGATTCCCCGCTTATCAAACCGCAACGATGAAATGCCATTTTTCACCAAATCTGCAGCAAGCAGCTTGTAGGCATTTGTTCGAATTCCCATAGCTGAGTTACAATCCCTGTCGGTTGGCCCCGAACCTGCAATAATCAAGACTATCGGCGAGGATTTTGCCGTACTAGGAATCGTCAAAGTACCAGATATATCTCCTGATGGGGTTTTTAAAATGACTTCAGATTCAGATAAGACTGAATCGCTAGGAGCTTGTGCAAATAGACCAGCCGATAGGATAGCCGCTGCAATCGTAAACAAAAGCTTTTTCATACATATGATTTTAGTAAACATTCCGGAACAACACCTATCAAGGCAAAACACTTAGCAATTGCATGGTAAGCTACACCTCCCAACGGTTGCCTATACCATTCCTTGAGTGCTACACTTATCCTTTTTAGTTTTTATAAAGCCGTAAATTACAATTTTCATCCAAGGTATGAAGTTTACCGATATGGACAAATAGCAGGTAACCATCTTTCTTTAAAACCTCTATAATGTTGCAGCTAATATCTCAAACACCCAAGACGCAAAAAATTCTGAAGACGAGCATTGAAATGCCGCCTTCAGAATTCGGATAGAATGCACCTATAAAAAAGTTACTGCTACTTCGACTCCTTTTTATGCGCAACCCATATGTTGACAATCTCCTTGTAGGCTCCTAAGCCAACCAGCTCGGGTACCACGGTGTAACCGGCCTTTTCGAGCGTCGACTTCCAGCTGTCGGGTTCGCTGCTAGCCATATCGTTGTTAGCATGGTCGCCAGCAATAGACATTAGCGGCGCAATGGTTACCTTCTTCCCAGCAATGGCTTGCGAGCTTAGCTGCTTTACGATATCCTCTATTCCGGGCTCACCCTCTACGGTTCCGATGTACAGCTTGTAGGTGGGATACTTCTTGCTTACGGCCTCCTGCAGCTGCTTGTAGTAGGCGTTGTAGGCCAAGAACTTCTCGTTACCATGTCCCATAAATACAACGGCCTCGTTCTTATCCAGCACCGCCTTATACTGGTTTACGATGATATCGGCCACCTTTTGGATATCGGTATTGCTGTAAAGCAACGGAAGTCCAACCTTGATGTTAACCTTGGGGTAACTCTTTTTGAAGTCATTTACCAAGCCCATCATCTCGTTATACTCGGCACCGGGGATTATATGAAGCGACTGCACGGTAATCTCCTCAAAGCCCTCTTTAGCCATATTCTTAAGCGCCTCGTTCGGGAAATCGAGGTTGGCCTTCCCATCTTTTCTGAGCTTATTCATTATTATGCCCGAGGTGTAGGCCATGCGAACCTCCTCGTTGGGGAACGTCTCCTTAAACTGCTTCATCACATTATCGAAGGTATCCTTGGGCTTTTGGTACTTAAACGGAGAGGTGTCTTCGCCGTCGTAGTAGCCGTAGCTGCTGCCAAAGGTTACCAACAAAACTCCCTTCTTCCCAGATACAGGGTTGTAGTCTGCATCACCATCCTTATCGTCCTTACAGCCTGCAAGCAGGAGCGACGCGCCGAGCATTAGCGCTAAAACACTTTTTACATTTCTCATTTTGTTTTATTATTGGTTGAACTATAGTAATTGCTGCTAGTTGGCAAACCTCAGGGTTAGCGACAGGTAGTAGGTTCTACCGGGCGTTGTAGTCCCGTACGACGAGCCATACGGCTTATCCTCCTTGTAGTCGAGGATATTTTCGACCCCACAGGCCGCCTCGGCCTTTAGGCGCCTACTGAGCGTAAAGCCGTGCACCGTATTAACTCGCCAAAGCATGTAGCCATCTGCCGCCTGACGATCGTAGTAGTTTTCGGAGAGGGCATCGCCATACTGCCGGGTAAGGGCATCGCCAAACAGCCCAACATTGAGCTTATACTTGGACCAGGCCGTTTGCCATAGGCATTTAACGTTTACGCTATGCAGAGCCGAACCTTTTAATCGGCACGATTCGGTTAGGTTAACCCCATCGGTGTAGCTGTAGCCTCCTCCCAAAAGCCAATGCTTTCCCATCTTAAGGTTTAGCAGAGCATCCACGCCAAGTATGCGCGCATTGGCAATGTTGCCATACTGCTTTGTCTCCTCCACTCCGCGTTCGGCATCTTCGCGCGAAGTGGCAATGGCCCTGTACTCAATCATATCGTTTAAGCAGTTGCTGTAGGCCGTAACGCTGGCAACAACCACCTTGGCGTTGTACTCTACGGCAGCAGAGTAGTAGTTCGATGTCTGAGGCTTAAGCTTAGGATTCCCCAAGTAAAGACGGTAGGCTCCCATATCCTCGCGCTCGTAGCGGTAGTTTAGCTCCTTTAGTGTTGGCGTTTTAAAGCCGCTGGCATAGGTGCCGCGCAGGTTAAAATCACCCATCCTATACATTAGCGATATTTTGGGCGTAAACTTCTGCCCAAATTCGCTATGGTGCAGCATTCGGCCACCCACGGTTGCCACAAGCTTAGAGGAGAAGGCCACCTCATCCTGCACGTATACGGCTGCCATGTAGCCATTCACCGTCCCCTCCTTAAGGCGGAAGGGGGCCTCCATCCACTCCATCTCGCCTTCGACACCAGCCACCACGCTGTGCACCGTATTGGGCCTGTAAACCAAACGCCCGTTTACGGTCATCTTCTGCTGATCGTTATTTAGCGAGCGGTCGCCAGGATAGTAGGTGATAAACTGCGCCTCGCCCTTGCTGTTTATCTGATTTACGTTATACTTCATGTCGTACTGGTAGAGGTACCTAAAGCGGTCGTAGGTAGCATCAACCGTTACATGACCATTACCCTTAAGCAGGTACTTAGCCCCCACCGCGTACGATTGGTTGTGGTAAAGAAACTGATACCCCTTTGCCCGTATGGGAGGAGACACCTTACGGTACGAGAGATCGGCATCGGCATTAACCGACAACCGTGCGGTAGCTTGATGGCTTATACCCTGCTTTATGCTGATGCTGGTTGTTGGATTCTTGGTTAAGGTAAAGGTTGGCACCAGCACATCGTCGGACGGATTGCTCGGCGTTCCCTTCCTATCTATTTCGAAGCGGCTATTCTGCCACCCATCCTGCTGCTTACGGTTAAAGGTGGTGGTAAGCTGCAGCTTCCCCTTCGAGACTCCCACCGTATTACTTTGCAGCCACTCCCCGTACGAGCCAATCCGGGTTACGTTGCTGGCCACAAACGGGCTGCTGCTCCTTTTGGTAATAATATTTACCACCCCAGCAATGGCATCCGAACCGTACAACGACGACGATGCCCCCTTTACAATCTCCACCCGCTCTATTGTTGCTGGATCGATCCTACTTAGATCATTTTGGCTGCCCACATCGCCATACAATCGCCTACCGTTAAGCAGCACCAGAATATACTCGTTGCCAAGTCCGTTGAGGCGCATAAAGGTTCCCATTGCATTGGAGCTGAAGGTGAAGGAGGAGCTTAGTCCAGCCAACAAGCTCTCCACGCTTCCAGCTCCAAAGCTATCAAGCGCCTTTTGAGAAAACACCTCGGTTTGTACGGGGGCGCTCTTAAGGTAGTGCGGCGTTCCCGTTCCGGTGATAACCACCTCGGTAAGCTCGCTTACGCTGGTTTTAAGCTCGATATTCACAAAGGGGAACATCTTTTCGCCTGTAATGGAGTACATCTGAGAGGTATAGCCCGTGTACGAGATGGAAAGAAGATGCTTGCCGTTAGGAATGTTGGGCAGGATAAACTCCCCCCTATCGTTGGTGACAACACCCCTAGATAGGCTATCTACCAAAATAGAAGCCCCCCGTAATGGCTGATGGGTATCCTTATCGGTAACCCTACCCTTAACCACACCATTCTGTGCAAACAGGACATGGCTAGCACCTAAAAGTAGGATTACAAGAAACACGCTAATGTTTCGCATAGCTAGTAGTAAAAAATATGATCATAAACGAATAGCAAATAATCGCCAACAACGGAGAATGAAATGCTAAGTTGAACCGACATAATCCTCAAATCCCGGAATCCATTATGTCTTTTTGAGTTCCTTACTGGTAGGTCTTCTGACTTTTCTCGTACCGGAAGCCTTCCCGTTCGGCACGAACAGTGGCTAAGATATTCCGGCACACTAGGTGAGAATTTACAGCTGCGGGTACAGTTCCAGATTTACGCTGGATTCCCTTACATTGGGCATCGTAAAACACCCAATTACCAATCGGGGGCAAATGTAATGGATTTTAACATGCAAACAAGCGCCTCTTTTCGGAAAGACGACTTACATTGGCTGCCGACAGCTATCCAATAAACTCTAAACTACCATCGAAACAGCAGGGTAGGCAAATGCAAAAAAGGAGGTAAGCCGACAAAAAAAGATATAAGCAAATGTGCCTATCGCTATTTAGCCGTAGCAAGGACAGTTCCAAACCATTTTGGATGGTTAATACAAACCAGCTACCGTAATATGGCAAAAGGCTAACCACAGGGCCAACAACTGTTGCAAAACACTTTTTTCGAAGGTATTATTTAGCGCTACAAATGCCCAAAAGAAAGGATAAACGCTAATTTGCAAACCATCTTTTAAATCGTAATCCTACTATAAGCATGCTAAAATTTAACCATTCGAAAAACATCTCGCTCGAAGTAGAATTGCGATTTGCTAGATAGAATACTTTGCAAGTCAACCTTACATAAAGAAAAATCTAACTACCAAACCTAAAAAACATGAGGATTACCATCGTTTGCTTACTTGCTCTTTTTCTTTCGACAACAGGTGCTAAGGCCCAAGAATCGGCAGATAAACGAATAATAAACCATCTGAACCAAAATAGCTGGTTTGCGCTGGAGGAAGACTACCCAAAGATGAAGGACAAAATTCAGACACCTGTTCTTAAAGGTCTTTCAGAAGTAATGATTAATATACGTTTCAATCAACCGCAAAAGGCACTTACTGGCATAGACTCCCTCCTTGCCCACTGCCAAAGCGAGTTAGGATCTTCGAATGTTTGCAGCATGGTACTATTTAAGAGTAAAATACTTGGGGAACAAGGCTGCTATGCCCAGAGTGCAGATCTTCTCTACCGCTTTCTCGATCAAATACCTGAAGCAGCAAGAAAGGAGAACTTCTCCTTCTATACCCAGCTAGCAAATTACTATAACGAGGTACGTAACGAGCAGAAGCCCGAGATTATTCGGCCAAATAGAGACACCGAACTTCCGCTGAGCATCAAAAAAGCAGGAAGAGGCATGCTGATGTTTGTACCTGTTACCATACACGGAAAAACCTACCCCTTTATCTTTGATACCGGTGCAAGTTCATCGGCTGTTTCAGAACGGCTGGCAGCTGAAATAGGCTTTCGAACAGTCCGCGATTCGATGCATATTGAAGGTGTAGGTAGTGGAACCGGTAGATGTGGAACCGTAGATAGCATAATGGTTGGAGATATCGCCTTTAAGCATCCCATTTTTACCATCATACCTTCCAACCCAGAAGTTGATACCGTGTATCAGATAGATGCCATACTGGGGCTTGATTTTATTCGGATGGTTGGCGAGACGCAGCTCTATCCGCGCGATGGGAAAGTTATTTTCCCTCTCCAGCAAAGCAGCCTACCACCAACAGGTCGCAACCTGATGCTTGACGAAGGCCAATCGTACCTAAAGGCATACTCGGGAGACGAACGGCTGATATTCCACTTCGACACAGGTGACGTAAAAGGAGATCTATTTAACCCCTACTATCTCAGACATAAGAAGATGATTGACAGCAAGGGGACTAAAGACACATATCGAGGAGGCGGATTTGGAGCCATGCAAACCGTTAATATTATTCGGTTAGCACATATCCCGCTAACCGTTAGTGGAACAGCATTCGAATTAACGAACATTGCGGTTGCCCCCCAAACAGTTACTAAAGTGCAAAAAGATGAGGATGGATCGATGGGAATGGATTTTATTAACCTATTCCGAAAAGTCACCATAAACTACAATAAAATGTTCTTAACCATCGAAAAGTAGCCATTGCAGACTAAACTATTTATGCCGACGAAACTAGGTTCACCAACCATCATAATAAAGCGGCTATTTGAATAGTCACCTTATTATCGATGCCTATAGAGATTGGCAATGCAGCCTCATCCTATTTCCCCGCTAGCCATATTATAAATCAGCAAGCGAGGCTAGGTAACGGGTTGGCTACGCCGAACTCGCCCAAAGCGATCGGTTCAGACCGCAATCAAAAGTAACTAAAAAACAAAGCGCAACCGTGGTAGTGGCTGCGCTAATGAAAACCATTACTTATGTTCGACGCCATTGCAACCGAAACGACTCGCAACGAAATGGAGAGCAGCGTAGCCAACCGAGCTCAGCGTAGCTAAATGCAGATGGACCCGGTGCATTTATTCGTCTTATCTAGCAATAAGTATTGTGTGAATATTAGTTTTGTTCCTCATTTTTCGGACTAAGGAGTACACGGCAAGCGCCATAAACGAACCATAAATAATTAATACCTTAGGAATACCTAAGCCTGCGACTAACAAAACAACAGAAGCAACAGAACGCTGATTCCCGACAACCTCGTACTCATTCCCACTTTCGATACCTGCCGCCAAAATAACCGTCCATAAGAACAACAAGAAAATTACAGCCATTGCTATCAAAGGCTTTTTTACAGCGCTAGTGTTGCAAAATTTTTCAACCTTGTAGGTGGTGTTGGGGATAATCTCCTTAAAGCTATCGAACACTTCCTGCCTACGAGCATCATCCCTAATCCGAATATGCTCTTCCGACTCCTGTCCAAAATAAACTTGAATATACTTTTTATTATCCTGAAGCTGAATTGATTTTATATACTGAAACGGAATTCCAAATACGTCATCAGCAACCCTATCATTCATAATATCCACCTCGTACTGATGCAGATTATGTGCTTTGGGATTTGCTTTCAATATTTTATCCTTAGCTACTGCAATAATCTTATCGTCCCCTTTTTCTGCATTAATCCAAACTCTTTTCATCTAAAATTCCCAATAAACAATATTCTGATTCCTTATCTCTTTTTGAGCCGCTGCCGCCGAATCGTTACACCAACGAAACCTTCGAGCATCTTCTACCATGTAAAAATAAAAAATAACAGTAAAGGTCTAGCTTCATTTAGAAAAGCAAAATCGGGACTGGCAAGTTTTCTTTTTTTTATCGTTTTAATAAGCAATCCAGCCACATTCTACTTCCCAGCCCTAAATGGCTATCAGTAAAAGCATATCTCTTTAATTGAGAAAAGGCTCGCGTTTATTTATATCAACACGTCACCAGCATCCCCTCCACTGATTCCTATACAGTTTTTTTAGAAGGTAAACAGCTTGCCGAGGGTTACCCAATCGAGATACTGCTATCTTTTACCGAACTCTTTTGACAGGTCTAGCAAATTCAGAAAGCTAAGCTTGACTATCCGTTGAATCTTTTCGGGATCAATTTTATCAGCCGTATCGGTTGGCTTATGAAAATCGGGATGGTTACCTGTTGTCCACCCCATAAACGGAACGAGACAATCGGAAAAAGGGCCATAGTCGCTCGAGTTGCCTCCTTTAGTTGGAGTACCGCACAGGTTTAGGATTCCCCCCAACTTAGCGTTATTAGCCTCTACAATTTCCTTTACACGGCTAAAGCTGTCGGCATAAAAAAAGTTTGCGCTGAGCTTAGCGGTATCCTTCAAACCATTTCGGCCAATCATATCGTAGTTTACGTACATAACCGTTTGGGTTAACGGGTATACAGGGTTACGAACGTAGTAGGTAGAACCAACAAGCCCCTTCTCTTCGCCAGTCCATAGAGCAAACAGAATGCTTACACTTGGCTTTATACCCGACTCCTTCATCGCCTTAGCCAGCATTAGCACGCCAGCAACTCCACTAGCATTGTCGTCGGCACCTGGGTAGATAACGCCATTAAACATTCCATTATGGTCGTAGTGGGCACCAACAATAATGCAACGGGTGGTATCCTCTCCATGAATAACTCCAAGTACGTTACGATCCTTTAGCGGGGCTGCGCTAACCTCTGCCGAAACGGAGAACTTTATGCGAGTTTGTATGGCTTTACTTTTAATATCAATGGGAGAATCTAGCGCCACGCCATACTCCTTAAGCGCAGCAGCCATCATAGCCTTCGAAAGAAAAATTCTCAGGTCTGACGCGCTGTTGCTTTCGGGTGCAACTCCCATAAGATCGTCGAAAGGGGAAATGGTAGGGTTGCGCAGCTGATTTCGTCTGGAAACCTCCTCTGCTGGGCATAGGTATACAACAGCCCTCGGATTACGCTTTTTTAACTCCTCCTCCTGGTTTATTTGAATTGCCGATATCTTCTCGTTGTTCAGTCCCCTTGTAGCCAACGATGTGGCAAGCAGGTTTTTCTTGGTAGCTGGTATTACCACCACCACCTTACCCCTTACGTCGAGTTGCCCGTAGCTGTCTATACCATACTCTGGCAGACGTAGACCATATCCTACAAACACAACCTGACCACCAACAGAAAAGCCATTGTAGAGTGCCTTGTTGTAGATAAAAAAGTCGGAATTGGGTGTCGGAATCGTAGTTTCACATTCAGCCTCTATGGCCATACGCAGGTTGGTTGGCACCGAGTAACGAAACAGGTTGACATTTTGGAAGTAGCTACGCTTTGCACCTGATGAGGAGGTAACGGCGGGCTGTACGTCATAGTGAGCCAGCATCGTGGCAATATATTCTGAAGCTAACATAGCCCCTTTCTCTGAGGTGTATCGCCCTTCGAGCAGTGGAGACGCTAAAAAATTAACATGTGCACCAATAGACGAGGTAGTTACGGAAGCCAATCCCTTTTGAATTGCGCTTTGGTCTTGAGCCACTGCAGCTAAGGTAAGCATACATAGAAGAACAGTGTTAGTAATGGTTTTATAGGCGGTAATCATATTGTATTTTTATAGGAAGACGAAACAATGACCAGGTTGTTACGTCTACAGAAAAAAATAGATTACCCTTAATGTGAGAATGGAAGTAGATTCCTTACGTAGAGACCAAGCAATCTTGAACAAGAGGAATCATCAAAAATACCGATCAACAACCTTTAAGAAGTTAGCACTTATAAATCCTTATCCCTCAAATTTCTTTAGCCAGATATAAAAATAGCAAAGAGGCTGCCCAAAAGTATCACCAAATACTACGAAGCATGCTGCAACGTGGTTAACTTACCGTGATACTTTTTTAAACAGCCTCCTTGTTGTATTGCTTCAGCTAGAATTTTCCGTTACTATTCTTCCAACTTTCCTTTGCTGGAATAGGCTCGATAACATCCCAATGTTCTGCTATTTTGCCATTTTCAACGCGGAACAGGTCATAAAAGGCATTGTAAGACCCGCCAAAATGCCCCTCGCTAACAACCAACACAAAGTTTCCTTCGCCCAACACTTTATGAACCTTGTCGTATTTCAAGAAGATACCCTCTTTACCCAAAGCTTCTAAGGCTGCTCCAAGTCCAGAAAGCTTATCTGGTATCTGTGGGTTATGCTGAATGTAATTATCGCCATCGAAATAGCCGGCCAATTTTTCCATTTTACCATTAACCAGAATGTCCTCTACAAAATTTTTCACCAATGCTTTATTGGCTGCGGTTTTGTCGAGATCTAGAACTTCGGTAGCGCCATCAATCATGCTATGCCCGCTTGGATTTGCTTTTGCAGGTGTTTCCTGCAAGTTGTCCCAATGCTCTACAATTTTACCATCTTCGAAACGGAAAATATCGAACCCAATTTTAGGTCCAAAGAAGCTGTAATTGGTGTGCGTAAACACATAATCGCCATCCTGAAATACCCGAACCGTATTTACCTTAGCCGAATTGGGTGGCAGCTGCTGTAGCAGAGCGCCAAAACCTGCAAGTCCATCAGCAACTCCGAGGTTGTGCTGAATGTATTTGTTGGGATTAATGTAGCCAACGGGCTCTGTGGCTCCTGTTTCGATGCTTTTTAGTAAAGCAACGACCTTTTGTTTGTTTGATGTTTCCATTTTACTAACCTTTTTAGCTTGTGAATGAGCAGAAATACTAAGCGTTAATGCTGCTGCAATTAAAATTCGAGTCCTCATTTGCATGCGTTTAAGTGTTACTAACCAACACTGCAAAGTTGAGAACAAACAAAAAGGGATAAAAGGTTATTTTCGGAGTTAAAATGATACTTTTAAGCAAATACGGCTACCGATACGCCTCGCGAAACTCGGATGGTGTTTGTTCGGTATGCTTGCGAAAATACTTAATGAAATTTGTTGGCTCTTCGAATCCCAAATCGAAGGCAATCTCTTTTACCGTTGCATTGCTATGGGCTAGTAGCCGTTTTGCCTCAAGCAACACCCTTTCATCTATCAATTGTTTGGGTGTTTTATCCAAAACTTGCGAAGTTGCCTTATTAAGACGCTTTTCAGAAATACTTAAATCGGAGGCATACTTACTTACCGACTTAATTGTTTTGTAGTTCCTTTCGAGCAAGTCTTTAAAAAGAATAAAGTAGTCGTGGTCTGCACTTTGTTTTACCTCCTGATATCCTTGCTCCCTTTTAACCCGCTCGGATATAAGCAGGAAGTTATGTAAAAGGTTACGGAGTATAACCGGTTGCGCCTTATCGTTGGGAACTAAGAGCTCGGCCTCCATCGCTTTAATAAGGCTGTAGAACTCGGAACAATCCTCACCAATAATAATCTTAGATATCTCGTGGTAGTCGTTATAAAGGATTGTACTTTGAAGAAACTGAACATTTCTGAGCTCAGAGCCAAAGAAGCTGTCGGTAAATAGGATTATTTTGCCATCGTAGTCGCCCGAGGTATCAAATAAGTTTACACAATCTTTTGGCACAAAAAGAATCGAGTTCTCAGGAGTCTCTATTGGTTTAAAATCCACAAAATGCCTAGCCGATCCCTTTTGAATCCAAATTATATGATAAAACTCTGCTCTGTGGGGAACAGTTAAAATAGATCGATGCTGATTGTATAAATCAGAAATCTTGATAATCTCAAACTCAATGGGCAACCCGTGCTTAAACTTATATTTCTTGATTTCTGACTTCACCTGTTAGCTATTAGCTCCTTACTCCTAACAAATTTATCAAATTAGCACGAAATTATCTATAAAACAGGGCGAATAATAACAAGGCAAGTACCCAACGTGAGCACTTGCCTTGTTATATCTAAACTTCTAAGAAAAGCGTGCTGTAGCTTACTGTATGCAGCTGGTTGCTCCTACGTTACTGCTTCCTCCTCAATCCGTAA
Organism: Alistipes sp. ZOR0009; assembly: GCF_000798815.1. Lineage (NCBI taxonomy): Bacteria > Pseudomonadati > Bacteroidota > Bacteroidia > Bacteroidales > Rikenellaceae > Alistipes > Alistipes sp. ZOR0009. The sequence continues at coordinate 58,449 of NZ_JTLD01000052.1, forward strand.
TCGAAAAAATGAACCGTTATAAAGTTTAAGCAATAATCAACAAGAACCATTTGCAGCCATCACATAAGCGATCACCTCTTCACCGTAGCTTAACTATAGCGTATGCTTTGAGGTATGCTAACTCTCCTCTCCGCGTTCTGAGGTAAAGACTTTGTGGTAGTAGGGAAGACTGTCAACCTCTCCGTTATGAAATCGTTTAAAAGCTTTGCCAATGGGATCGGTAATCACTCCGTTAGGAAGTTGAATAATTATGGGCATCATTGATACCCCTTTGGCTAAGTTGGCATCCTCTTGCCTAATCCAAACGCCACCATTATTGTGCACCATTACCTGACCAACATAGCAGCCTACAACAAATATCGTCTCTGCAAAATCGTTTACAGACAGCCCTTCGTCCTTAAAACGCTGCAAAAAATCATCTGCAAACTTCAGCGTTTCTACTGAAAAATCTAAATCCTCGTTTAGATTCTCCTTAACGGCTTCCCTGAATTGTTCTGCAAATCGTATCCCATTCTCGGGAATTGGAGGAAACGCAAAAGTAAGCCTACGTGTTGGCATGCATCCGGTATCCTTCCCTTTTTTGCCGCCAAACAATTTGTCAAATATTCCCATTATTTCAGCTAGTTAGTTATTCATCTATTGTCCAAACCTTTCAGGCTACGCTTCGCTACCACCTGAAGTATTACCACTCATTATGCTTTCATTCTCTACAAGCAACTTGAGATTCAGTAAGTGCTTAATTGCTTTTAGTCTTTCTAAATCGATTCTATACCGAATGGCTAGCGCTACATTACCTGTTGCAAGAATTATCAGCAGTCCTGCTTTCGACAAATCAATAAATTTAAATTCAAGCACCTGTGCAAATCCTGCAACATATAAAAATCCGCATAAAACTAAACTTAAAACCAAATATAAATAGTAGTTCCTTTTAGTTGAACCGATTTTTAAATCAATTCCATCCGCAGCTACAAAGCCTTCAAATCTGTCTACCTTAATACCAAAAATGCTCTTTAACTCTCGCAATTCTGAAATCTGGTCGTCAATCTCTTTAATAAATTTATTCTTATCCATAATCAAAATAGTTTT
>NZ_JTLD01000053.1 GCF_000798815.1 Alistipes sp. ZOR0009
CGGGTTTGAAAAAGGGGCTTGGCGAAGCCTTTGCGGTGGCGGCAGGAGGCTCCGCTGCAGCCTAATTGGCGGTAAATATGAAAAAAATCAGCCTTAATCGCAGGTCAATAATGGCTAAGGCGCACGATATAACCCCATAAAATGTTAATTTTGGGCTCTATTCCAATTTTTATGGCAAGAGAATTGAGCAAAACGGCCTACACGCTTCGATCTGTAGCAACAGGTAAGGCCTTCGAAGATACGGGTTGGTCGCTCGACCCGCAGGGAGAAACTACACCTAGCTTAATTAGGGCGGAGTACCAGCACAAACAGCTGAATGTAAAGGACGAGGAGTACGGGATCTACAAGTTTGCCGATTGGCTACCTGTATCTAGGATGCTGAAAGGCTCGTCGGCACCGGTAACCTACAAGAGCGAGGGGCTTGCCCAGGAGCTTGGGCTTTCGAACCTATACGTCACCTTTAACGGCTGGTGGCCCGAGCGAGGTGCTTATAACCGAACCTGCTCCTTTAAGGAGACCGAGGCGTACTCTGTTTGCGGTCGTATGGGCACCGACTTTGGAAAAACGCTTGTTGTTGCCTCGGCAGGTAATACCGCACGCGCATTTGCTAAGGTTTGCTCCGATAACGAGATTCCGTTGCTGCTATGTGTGCCCGAGGATAATCTCGATGCGCTTTGGTTTGACAAGCCAATTGCCAGCTGTGTAAAGCTGATTTGCACCAAAAAAGGCAGCGACTACTTTGATGCCATCAACCTTTCGAACCTAGCCTGCCAGGTGGATGGGTATATTGCCGAAGGAGGAGCAAAGAACATTGCTCGTCGGGATGGAATGGGTACAACCATGCTCTCGGCAGCCACGTTTATAGGGCAAATACCCGACTACTACTTTCAGGCTGTAGGCAGCGGAACAGGAGCCATTGCGGCTTGGGAGGCAAACCTTCGTCTTATTGCCGATGGGCGATTTGGTGCTAGAAAGGTAAAACTGATGGTAGCCCAAAATGCTCCGTTTACTCCCATGTATGATGCTTGGAAGGCCGACTCGCGGGCGCTGCTACCAATGGACGACGACGATGCCCGCCGTAGCGTTGAGGAGATTGTGGCCAAGGTTTTATCTAACCGTAAGCCTCCCTATTCTATCACAGGTGGGCTGTTTGATGCCCTGAAGGATGCTGGCGGGGATATTCTTGTGGCAACCAACGAGGAGGCGGCAGCTGCTGCCGAAATGTTTGAAAAGCTAGAGGGGATAGACATCCATCCTGCTGCAGCCATTGCGCTGGCATCGCTGATTAACGCCGTAAGGGATGGATTGGTTGAGCCAGATGCGGTTGTCATGCTAAATATTACTGGAGGCGGAGAGGATCGGTATAAGGGTGACTTCCCGCTTCATTACCTCAAGCCATCGGCCATATTTGATTATAATCCGACGTTGGAGGAGGTTCGGGAACGAATTGCCAGCCTGTAGAAACTTAAAATATTATTTAGCCTAGCATTGATCATATGCTAGGCTTTTTTGTTTGGTAGGTATAAAAAAACTCCCGACGTACACCACATACCATCGGGAGTCAGAGATAAATTTGAAACAGGTTCAAATTCACTGGGCACAGCTATCGCAGCTCTCCAAGTACCTTCTTTAAGTTAGAATCGCTAAGCATGGCTTCCATTCTAGCATCAATATTTTCGGATATGGCGCTTTGCCATAATGCTTGTGCTTCTAGTACGTCCGAAGCCGAAAGAACACCCTCCTTGAAGCCATCGCTGGCTACCTTGAGGTTCTCCTCTGCCTTGTCAATGTTCTTTTGGGTCATTGCCACACGGCGGTTGGCTTCGTTGACCTTAAAGATAGCTTGATTCACCTGTAGGGTGATCTTCTCTTTGGCCTCTTCCATCTTCATGGAGGCTATTTTTTGTTCCACTTTTGCGGCGGTTAGTGTATGTTGTCTTTCGCCCCAGTGGAAAATAGGGATGTTTAGAACAACACCAACATTCCAGTCGAATCCAAAATCATTGGTTAGCCCCTTGTATGGGTTGGGGTTAGCGGCAAGGTAGTTGGCCGTAAGCACAACGTTGGGCATAAATCGCGAGCGGGCAAGCTTTACGCCAGACTCTGTCATGCGGTTGGCTAAATCGAGCGCAACCATTTCGTTGCGATGGCCAAGCGCATAGCTGGCATAGCCGGTGTCGACAACGCTGGCGAGCTTAGGTGTGGGCTGATCGGCAAGGATAACTTCGGAATCGAGGGGGAGGCCAATTTGTTGGCATAACGCCATCTTTGATAGCTGTAGGCCATCTTCCGCTTTGGATAGATTTAGATCGGCCTCGTTAACCTTGACCTTAACCTTAAGCTGGTCGTTGCGGGTGATAACGCCCTCCTTAAACATATCGTCAACATCGCTATTTAGGCGGGTGATGAGGTTGTTGAAATCTTGAGCCAGCTTAACTTTGGCCTGCAGCGATACAACGCGCCAGTAGGCCTCGTCGACATTGTAAAGCGCGTCGGCATCGTCGATCTTTTGCTTGGCAACGGCCACCTCTTTGGAGTAGCCAGCCACCTTGTTTATTTCGCGTACCTTTCCGCCCAGGTAAACAGGCTGGATGAGGCTCACCATTCCGATGTAGTAGTTCTTTTGCTCCACTCTGGTTTGATCGGCAGGAAGGAAGGCGTAGTTCTTCCAATCGAGCTTTTCGGGATTTTCTTTGGGGTTGAACGGTTTCCCATCCTTATCTAAGGGGGCAGGAGTACCGTTTATGATGGTCCACTTGTTGTTAAGGCTTTCGGACGAAATGGTTCCGTCAGCATTTAGCTTGGGAAGTGAAGGTCCGAAGCTACCGTCGCCATACTTTACGCCGATGGGGAGCATTTTATCTTCGCTTAGCAGCTGCAGCTCGTTGTTGGTACGTAGGTAGGTGGCGGTGAAGCTAATGTTGGGATAGTAGTGCGCCTTGGCTGCTTTTTGGAGCGCATCGGCGGCTTCGACCTTGGCGGCGGAAATCTGTACTCCCTTGTTATGCTCGAGCGCCATCTTTCGGCACTGCTCTAATGTTAGTGGTGTGTTGGCAGCTTGGCCTAATGCACCAGTGCAGGTAGCAATGAATGCGGCAAGGACAATTGTCTTTCTCATAGTTTGAACCTTCTATTTTGATAGTATTCCGTTAAAAATAATGGAGAGCAAGTCGTCTATTCGTTGGTCGAGGTTGCCTTGGCTCTCGACGTCGGAGAAGAGCGGAATTTCGAGCCCTTTTAGGACGGTGAAGTAGGCAACTGATGCAAACTCTACGTGCTTTAGGGCAAATTCGCCATTTTGTGTACCCTGCTCTAGTATCATTCGGATGTGCTCGATCTCCTTCTTATCGTACTTGCGGCGAAGCTTTTCGGTAAGCGCTGAATTTATTGGCACTCCGTTGTTGGTTAGCTCGAAATAGTTGGCCAGCTGGAAAATGAGCGCCATGCGCTTTTGTGTGTACAATTTCAGCTTTTGGCTGGCGGGGTTGCTGGAGGTTACGATTTGCTCGAACTCGCTTCTAAGCCTATCCACCTCGGCATCGACTACCGCCTCGAATAGCTCCTCCTTGCTGTTAAAGTAGTAGTAGACAAAGCTCTTCACCTTGCCCAAACTCTGACAGATCTGCTCGAGTGTCGCCTTGCGGTAGCCCAGCTTGCAGAACACCTGGCTGGCCACCTTGATGATGTTTTCGCGCTGATCGTCTTTAACGTTCGGAGTAATCCCGTTTACCATCTATTTGAACAAATAATAAAACCGTTCAAAATTACATCAAATGTGTGAGATGAGTCAATAGTTTTAGTATAAATGTTCTTTAAAGCGGATAATATTTTCACCATTGCGGATGCATAGGGAAAAACAGGCGATGAGGTGGGGGTAAAACAGAAGCACCTCAGCTTGGGGCCGAGGTGCTTGCTTACTATTGTGGTTGCAATACTAGTCTTGAGCAAACAGCTTGCGCTGGAACAGAAGAATATAGATAACGCCGCAGGATATGGCCGCATCGGCAAAGTTGAATACAGGACGGAAGAAGACGAAATCCTGTCCACCCCAAATTGGGAACCAGCTAGGGAAGTGCCCTTCGATTAGCGGGAAGTAGAACATGTCTACCACCTGACCATGCAGGAAGCTGGCGTAGCCGCCGCCTTCGGGGAAGAGCTGGGCAACCTGTCCCATTGAGTGGTTGAAGATTAACCCGTAAAAAGCGCTGTCGATAATGTTGCCAAGGGCACCGGCCATGATTAGCGCAAGGCCAATAACGGCACCGTTGGTGGCCTTTTGCGTACGGATGAGGTGACGAATGTAGAATCCGATGGCAACAACGGCTCCGACACGGAAAAGGCTTAGCAGAATTTTTCCGAACTTACCCCAGAATTCGATGCCAAAGGCCATCCCATAGTTCTCGGTAAAGTGGATGTACGACCAGCTGCCAAAGATGCTGTAGGATTCGCCTAGCATCATGTGGGTTTTGATCCATATTTTAATGGCTTGGTCGACAATGAGAATGGCAACAACAATAAGTGCTGCTTTTTGGCCTATGGTAAGCTTCATACGATGATTCTTAATGTTTGAGGGGCAAAGATATAAAAAGAAGCGCTTAAACTAATCGGGGCGGGAATAACTAACCTTAATAACTTGTTAGAATTTGAATGGGCTGAGGATGGTGATCGATTAAAAAAGGCTACCGTTAAGTAGCCTTTTTAGTTTTGTGCATTGGATGCTAGCAGCGAACAAGCTGGCATTTACATCTGTACTGCTCTTCTGGATCAGGAAGCATTGGGCAGGCTTTGCCAATGTAAACATCATCTAAAAAGCATTGCATACCGCAAGGTATTGCACCGCCAACAACGGATTGTTGCTCTTGGTGGCTAAGAATTTTGCTAGATTCAATGTTTTTAATGCTTAACTTCTTCATCACAAGGTTTTGTTTGAAGTGATTTTGGGGTATTAATTAAATATCCGTGGTGCCACAATCGAGCTTACGGCAGTCGATTACGTTGAAGCTGGCTCCTTCTGGGTAGATGCCGGAACACGCGGAACCAGGATCTCCAGAGGTGTACCAACAGCTAGATTCTCCGCTGTTAGAATAGCACATTACGCATAGGATTCCAGAATTAGCACTTTCACGTGCACCGCCTACAATATTTCTCTTCTCGTTAATAGAGAGAACCTCTGTAGCCTTTACATCTGAGATGTTGAATTTATTCATTATTAGAGGCTGCCTTTTATCTACTTCAAAAAGCAGCAAAAACTTTAGTTTAACTTGATTTTATTTTTTGTTTTCTTAGTTCTAAGATGCTCTGGGGGCGTTTGACTACCAGCAGCGGCAAAGGTCTTCCATATGTAAAAAAACGGAGGTGCAGCTAGAGACCATCTCATCGCATCTACCTCTACTTTCACATTCTGCAGCTTGAGGATCACAAATGCCACGCTCTACGCAACATGTTTTCCATTCTTGATGGCTACCTCCAAGGATCATTTTACGTTCGGTAGAACTCAATACTTCCGAAGGTTTAATGTCTGAAATGCTTAGATTTTTCATCGCTTTCCTTTTTTTGAGTGTAGTTTAGTCAGTGGGAATTTCTCCTTTACAAAATTCTAGGCACGATATTTCACAACATTCGAAAATCCTTCTGTCGGGAGCTATGCATGTTTTGCATGTGAATGAAATTGTCAGCCCTCCTACAATGTTTTTTTTCTCGTCGCTACTTAGAATGCTTGCGCTTTCGATTGCAGATATGTTTAACTTTTTCATAGTGTATTCTGCCTTTTATCTATTTCAAAAGGCAGCAAAAACTTTAGATTTGTTTGATTTTTGTTTGCATCTGCCACTTAGGCTGGCGGAGCGTCCTGGTTGTAGTAGCACCTAGTGCTGCTGCAACCTTTTTTTGTTGCAGATTTTTTACGTTCTCCGTTTGCTGATTTTATAGTACGCTGTATTTAAGATCGTATAAGTCCATGTCGAGCTTCCATCTATGGCCGTTGACATAGATGGTTGGCGTAGCATTTATGCCCAACGATTCGGCCCAATGATTTTGCAGCTCGACAGCTTTATAGTCTTCTTCTGTTATAGCAGCAGGGTATTGGGCGATCCACTTGTCGTAATCGGTATGGGTAAACCAGCTTAAGACAGCTTCGCGAAGTGTTGTTTCGGGAAGAGTCTTTGCTAAGGATATTAGATGTGCGGCGACCTTAAAGGCTTTATGCTCGCGATTGTTGGCAACAAGAAATCGGAGATTAACTCTAACCTGACTATTCGACTCGTTGAGGAGGCTGTGCAGCTTACTAAAAGAGTTGGCACATGGGCGGCAGAAGGGATTTACCACTTCGGTTATTACCAGCTTGGCGTTGGGGTTGCCAAGAACAACCTCTGCCTCAAAAGGAGCGATGCTGATGGGAGCGTTTTCGCTGAGGAGGCCCTTTAGCACCTCTGGCTTACGTTTTAGGCGGATGTAGAGGTTCTCGAAGTTTTCTAAGCGTATGTTGTCGTTAAGCAGGGGCTTGATAAGCATCCATGCGATGGAGGTTAGAATCGTGAAAAGAAGAGCCGCAGATATGGCGTTTGGGGCAGGAATTGCCAGCTGCACCCCGTTTAAAAGGAGGACGGATAGCGCTTCGAGAACAAGCATTGTGGCAACGCCCATGCAGAAGGGACACCATTTTTTGATGACAGTAAGCTGGTAGATGACGGAAAACAGCACAAATGGAAGCGATAGCACGGCAAGCCAAGAGAGCAGCGGAAGCACATTGGCAGCGAGCCCAAAAATTGCAGCAGCAGTTAGGGTAAGTAGCGTGCTTGTGAAGTAGATGAGCCCAATATCTGCCAGCTTTACTTTTCCAAAAAGGGAGGCTGCCTTGGATTTCAAGACCTCATTGCATCCGGTACTTTTAGTTAAGGAGCAGAGCTTATTGGTTAGAGCCGTATCCACACCAAGCTCGTGCGCGGCGAGCAGGGATACCATTGCTAGCCCGGCTGTCTTTATCGCTAAAAGAAGCAGGAACAGCGGCGACGAGCTGAGTGCGGGCATTGTAAGGAGTACCAGCGCAAAAATAGCAATGGCTACCTGAGGCGCATATGAGGTGTTGGGAGCTGCAGCGACCTGCTCTGGCTCTTTTGAATTTTCGGATGCTTCTGCAAGAACGGCAATGCCGCTCCAGTGTTGGGTGAACTGCTCGATGGAGTACTTTTTCTTAGAATGCACCTCGGTGGAGACAACCGCTTCTGTATCGGTTATGCTGTGGAGTAGCGCAAAAGTGCCATTTTGCTCCTGCATGAATAGGAGAATGGGCAGCTGCACCTGGTTGAGCTGCTCGAGAGTTGCCCGAAATGCAATGTTTTCGACCTTGTACTCGTTGAGTATGCCTGTTATCCCTTGAAGGCTAGGGTAGTCGGGGTGCGTTTGGATTCGTTTTTCGAGAGCCGACTTATTGTGCTTGACGTTGAGTGCATGGAATAAGTCTGATATTATGTCTGTGATTTTGCTTTTCATGTAGTATAAAAGTTAATTGATGTTTTTACAATACTACAAAAGCTCGCTCTAGCATTTCTGGAGTTTGCCACAACCTATCAAGACAACAGCTAAATATTACAAACAAACATATTCGATGCTATACAAAATAGGTGCGTTGAATTGTAAGGTTTATTGAGTGTAGAAGACCTATAACGATGGTTGAAACGAATTATTAACCGATTATCTACCTGTAAGATGATGCTGATGTGTGTTAGAATGGACAAAGGGAAGCGTATGGCGAAGATAATTTTAGTATGACTTGTTGGGTGAGTGTTAATAAACACTGTAGTTGAAGGTGGTTGGATAGTGAGCGAGGGAGAGTGAAGGGAAACCTACATAGAATACGGGAGAAGGGCCATAAGGTGGTGTAGGGATATGATGGGACAGCACGCGCTGCGATGTTTTAGCGTGAAACGTGGTGATTTGCTTAATGAAACAGGTATCAGCTGGCTACTCCTTACTCGATGCTGGATCGTATCCAAACTTAAAGGCTACCGGATGCTCGTAGTAGTAGGTATTCCGGTTGCGCGAATAGGCAATTGGGCCGCCCATCTTCTTGAGGGTGGCTAGCAGCTCGTAAAGAAGGCTCTCGGATATATTGAGCTTCTCGGCAAACTCTTTGGGCGTACCTGTATTTTGATGGCGGATGTGGTGATCGGCATCGGCTAGCCGCTGGGTTATTCTTTCGATATTCATAGCTAATATATTTTATATGGGATGCCATAAATGTAGCAAAATTTATAATGGATGATGTGGGGTTCCTCTATTTTGTTGAAGATAGAGTGAGGCGTTTTTTATGCCAATAGCATTGCAGCGTTGCACATTATACTGTGAGGAATAGTGATGTTTCCTACTTTTTCTGTTTGGTGATGTGCGCGGTAAAGCGGGCAGCCGCCGGCTTTATTGGGGGATGGTGGCGGGCGGCTGCAGTGCTTTTGGGGTGGAGGTGGATGGACGAGGCGGCTGCTGTAGTAGGACTAGGGGTGAAACAGGTAGAGGTGGTAGCCAATGGAGTAGATGAGCGGATTTAGCTGGAAGCGATCGGTGCTTTGTACCCAGATGGTGGCGCTGTGGTACTGCTGCTGGTAGCGGCGCTCTCCGTTGCGGTAGCCTATTTCGGCAAAGAGGGCATGCCGCTGGTTGGCCGTTAAGGCGAGCTGCGCGCCAAGGGCTGCCTGCACAAAGGGAGTGTTGACCTTGTAGAGCGGGTTGCGGGGGATGTAGATGCCTGCTCCTGCGGTGGTGTAGACCTGCCATCTGTTGCGCTGCACTAGGCGGCATCCGAACTTTAATCCACCTATAATATCGTCGAAAACGGCATTAACATCCTGGTTGGCTAGGCCAATAAATCCCTCGACCCATAGCGACTTGATGGGGATGGGGGCTTGGTAGCTTAGCGTGAGCTCGTTGTGGGCAATGGAGGCGCCTAGCATGTGGTAGCGCTGGGCTGAAGAGCTGCAGGCGGCGGCAATAAGGGCTACTAGTATTACAAAATTTTTCATACGAATGGAGGTTTACGGCTATTTGGTAAGCTGCACGGTGATGCTGCCTACAATGGAGAGGGCGCTGGTTATGGTTTGATCGATTGGATAGATTTTGCCATCGGAGCCGTCGGGGCTGCCGTGACCAACGAGCGTGAGCGTTACGGGCTGGCTGCTGCTGGGGGTGATGGTGGCGGCGTAGATGAGCGACGGCTGGCCGCTGCCGCCGCTTCCACCCGAGTAGTAAGGCGTGTTGGGGGAGGTGTCTTTGGTGTAGTAGCTGTTAAAGTCGGTGGAGTGGTTGACCTCTACCTTTACGACCAAGGGTTGGCTAAAGGAGGCCAACGTAAGCTTAAGCTCCTTGCTTGCTTTGGGCGTTGCGCCCGTAATGCCATCGGGCAGCGGCGCGCTTTTGGTGGGGAGGTAAAGCCCGTCGGGGGCTAGGACGCCTCGCTGGTGGCACCAGTGCGGAAGCGCCTCCTTGCGGCGGTTTCCGTTGTTGGCAATCCATCCCTGGCGGGCAATTTTGTAGGTAACGTAGACCGATGTGAGGTATCTGCCGTTGGTATCTTCGAGCCAAATGGCCAGCTGGGGTGGGTTGAGCTTGCTTATGCCGAGGAACAGCGGGTAGCTATGGAGCCAATGTTTTCCTACGTTTAGGTTGACCTTTATGTCGCCGCTGCTGTAGGTGAGCGGCTCCTTTTTGCAGGCCGAGTGGGCAAGCAGCAGTATGGCTAAGGCGGCAAGCAACAGCTTTTTAGTGAGCATAAGGTTGCTATTATTTGGTTTATACGGCAAAGGACGGGAATGTGGAGGGCAAAATATTTGACAAATGTCACAAAAAGGGGAGAGGTGTTGGGGAGGCAAGGTGCTGCTGATGGCTTAAGCTGGGATATCAGATGAAGAATGATTAGTGCAAGCCAACATAATCGTTTTGCAGGTCAACAAAGCGGTCTTGCAGGTCAACAAAACGTCTTGCATGTCAATAGAATCATTTTGCAAGTCAACAAAACGGTCTTGCAGGTCAATAGAATCGTTTTGCAGGTCAACAAAACGGTCTTGCAGGTCAATAGAATCGTTTTGCAGGTCAATAGAATGGTCTTGCAGGTCAATAAAAACGTCTTGCATGCCAATAGAATCGTTTTGCAGATCAACAAAACGGTCTTGCAGGTCAATAGAATGGTCTTGCAGGTCAATAAAACGGTCTTGCAGCTCAATAGAATCGTTTTGCAGGTCAACAAAATGGTCTTGCAGCTCAATAGAATGGTCTTGCAGGTCAACAAAACGGTCTTGCATATCAATAGAATCGTTTGTAAGTCAATAAAACGCTCTTGCAGCTCAATAAAAACGTTTTGCAAGTCAATAAAATGGTCTTGCATATCAACAGACCGGTCTTGCATGTTTAGAAGGGTTGGTTTTTATGCGAAGAGGGTGGAATGAAAAAAAATGAAAAAAGGGTAAAAAAAATGGGGTTTAAATTGGAACATTTTAAATGATGCTTGTTTATTATAGAGAAAGGGGTTTTGTTTAACTAAACAGAATAAGACAATGAACCAAGAGCAAATTCGGAAGTACGTGGTATTTACCACTCTTGAAAGCCATTCGAAAATGTACCCTTCGGTAACGAGCAAGCTATTGGGCTACGACGAAAATCTAACCCTACTATCTGATAACAACAGCTCTATAAAAACCATCAAAGAGTGCATAGAGCGTGGGATGGTAGGGACTGCTACCAATAAAGGGGAGGTTCGAAGCGACTTGATTAAAAAAACGTTGTATTTGGGAGGGAAAGTAGAGAATTACGGTAAGATTATTGGCAACATGATACTAGCCAAGAGCGTACACTACACGGAATCGGACTTAAGTAGAGGAAATGATTCTGAGCTGAGCGATAAGGCTCAAAATGTGTATGCGAAGGCCAAGGAATACAAGAAAGAGCTGGAGGCTTACGGTGTAGATGTTTCGAAAATAGAGGAGCTAAAGGTGACTATCGACAAGTTTGTGACGGTAGTTCCTGCTACACGCATATCTAAGACCACCATGGCCGTTTATAACGACGAGCTGAAGCAGCTATTTAAGGCTAACGATGAGCTGCTAGCTAAGATGGATTTGCTGGTGGAAATGGGTGGCGATAAGTACCCCGATTTTTACCGAGAGTATAAGATAAACCGTAAGCCGATAATGAAAGGCGGGAGCTCGCTATCGCTAATGGGTAGAGTGACCAACGCGCATGATGGAGCAGCTGTGAAGGGAGCGACAGTTACAATAGTTCTTAAATCGGCAGCGATGGCGATGAGCGAGAATGCGGATGTGACGGTTAAAACTATTGTAAAAAAGACCTCGGCAAAGGGAGGTTTTAGAATAAAAAATTTGCCACCAGGAACATATCTGGTAACCATAGAGCAGGTGGGGTATGCACCCAAAACGGTTGAGATAAACGTGACGGGTAGCGACTTGGCAAAGCTAAATGTTAAACTAGAGAGGTTGTAGGTATTATCATATGTTATGTTTTAGTTATTTATTATGGGGCTTCGTTTCGGCGGAGCCCTTTTGTTTTGTGGTAGTGCATATAAATTAGGAGAGAAAAGGCTGCGAATTTGGTGCGCATGGAGGATAATGAAGAGATGTTACCACTACTTTTGTTAGGTAAATGATACTGAACAGCGACCATTTGTTTGCAGCCTTAATCTATTCGATTGGCTAAGGAGCGGGGAGCGGCAGGTGAAGTGGGTGTAGCAGCAGCTACAGGTAAGGTTGCTGCACCCTGCAGCGGAGGTGTTTAGCTTGAAAATGTTAGAATAAGAATTAATGATGAGGGTATTAGAGGATAAGTACAACGGGGTGACGGTTGATTGCGCAACGCTTCCGGATGAGAAGGCGGACTTTTATGAGGGAATGGCTCGTATTCTGGAAGAGGTAAAGGGGAAGAAGCTGCTGTGGGTTAAGATTCCATTGGAGAAATCGGCCTTTATACCCGTTCTTACTGGCCTGGGGTTTGAATTCCACCACTGTAGAAGTAGCTACCTGATGCTGCTAAAGCGGCTAGATGAGCAGGCTATAGTGCCTACGGCGCAAAACTACGTGGTAGGAGTTGGTGCGGTGGTGCTGGATGGACGGGAGCTGCTTGTTGTTAGGGATCGGTTTTCGGAGGGGTACAAGCTACCCGGAGGACATGCCGATAACAATGAATCGCTGAAGGAGGCCCTGTGCCGAGAGGTGAGGGAGGAGACTGGCGTTGAGGTTGAGCTGGAATCTATTGTAAATCTGGGACACTTTGCGCGCGGACAGTTCGGAGAGTCGTGCGTTTACGTTGTTTGTAGGGCGCAGGCACGAAGCCGGGAGATAGCGATTCACGACTCGGAGGAGATTGTGGAGGCCCGATGGTTGGATGTGGAGGCGTTTTTGAGCTCGGAGCATACGAACAACTACAATAGAAGCGTGGTGGCTGCTGCGCTAAAGGGGGGCGACCAGCAGCTGGTGGAGCAGCATATTGCGCTGAAGGTACAGGGGGCTGAGGTTTTCTTCTAGCAGGAGGTGCATTTGAAACAGCGCTTGATGTAGAAAGAAGAGAACGCCAGCTGAATGTATTGAAGCGGATGTAGGAAGAAGCCGGTACGATGTAGAACCGAGAACTTTGGCAATGGCATGCAGCACGGCTGAAAACAGAAGAGATGCAGCCTGCTGCGAGGTGAGGACAAGCGGTTGCTAGCCCTTTTTACGAATGCGGCTAAGCGTTTCGCGGGTGATGCCGAGGTAGGAGGCGAGGTACTGTACGGGTATCTGCCGAATAAACTCGGGGTGATGCAGGCGCAACTGCTCGTAGCGTTCGGCGGCGGTGTAGTTGAGCAGGCTAAAGAGATGGTTCTCGGAAGTGATGGCAACCTGCTCGGCCAGCTTTCGGCCCAGCCGCTCGATGCGGGGATACTGATCGTAAAGCATTTCGAGATCGGCGCGCATGATGATGAGGAGATCCATGTTTTGCATGGCCTGGACGTACACCTTAGACTTTTGCTGGGTGATGAGGCTGGTGTAGGACGAGACCACGTTGGGGGCGAAGTAGAAGTCGCTGGTGATTTCCTCGCCCAGGTGGTTGAAGTGGTAGAACCGAAAGTAGCCGGAGATGAAGAAGGCTAGCTGGTTGGCTACTTGTCCGGCCTCGATTAGGTGTGCACGCTTTGGGATTGTGCAGGTGGTAGCTACGTTGGCAATTGCGGCGACCTCGATGGAGGTGAGGGGCGATATGTTTGCGGCAAACTGGGTGAAAAGGTTAATCATACTAAAACAAAAACGCTATAGCCAACAAATATAGCATGTTTACTACATTGCTGACTATAGCGGTATTATTTACTAATGTAACGCTTTTAGTCGGTTACTTGGTTTACTACTCCTCGTAAGAAGAAAGTAGCAGCTCCATGATCTTGATGGCAGCAGTGGTAACAGGAGTTCCAGGGCCAAAGATCGCAGCAGCACCAGCATCGTAAAGCACTTGGTAATCTTGGTGAGGGATAACACCACCGCAGATAACCATGATATCTTCGCGACCATGCTTTTTAAGCTCGGCGATAATTTGAGGTACAAGGGTCTTGTGACCAGCCGCAAGAGAGGAAACTCCTACAACGTGTACGTCATTTTCTACAGCCTGCTTAGCAGCTTCTTCTGGAGTTTGGAATAGAGGTCCCATATCCACGTCGAAACCTATGTCGGCGTAACCGGTAGCAACAACCTTTGCACCGCGGTCGTGCCCGTCTTGACCAAGCTTAGCGATCATGATACGAGGTTGACGACCTTCGAGCTTAGCAAACTTTTCGCAAAGCTCTTTTGCCTTTTCGAAACTTACGTCGTTTTTCACTTCCTTAGAGTATACACCAGAGATGGTAAGGATTTTTGCTTTGTATCGGCCAACGATTACCTCGCAAGCGTCAGAGATTTCGCCAAGGGTAGCACGAACCTTAGCGGCTTCGATAGCAAGGGCAAGAAGGTTGCCGTCCTTAGTTTCTACACACTTGGTGATGGCAGCAAGTGCCGCTTTAACCTTAGCCTCGTCGCGGTTAGCACGAAGCGTTTTTAGTCTTTCTACCTGTTCGATACGAACGGCAGTATTGTCAACGTCAAGAATATCCAAAGGATCTTCCTTCTCTAGGCGGTACTTGTTAAGACCGATGATAGAGTCGTTGCCAGAGTCGATACGAGCTTGCTTACGAGCAGCAGCCTCTTCGATACGCATCTTAGGGATACCTGTTTCGATAGCCTTAGCCATACCACCTAGCTCTTCTACCTCTTGGATAAGCGCCCAAGCCTTTTGAGCAAGCTCTTGAGTTAGGGTTTCTACGTAGTAGGAACCAGCCCAAGCGTCAACAGCCTTACAGATGTTGGTTTCTTCCTGAAGATATATCTGAGTGTTACGGGCGATACGAGCAGAGAAGTCTGTAGGTAGCGCGATAGCCTCATCAAGAGCGTTGGTATGCAGCGATTGGGTGTGACCAAGAGCTGAAGCCATAGCTTCGATAGCGGTACGGGCAACGTTGTTGAATGGATCTTGCTCGGTAAGCGACCATCCTGAAGTTTGCGAGTGGGTACGCAAAGCCAACGACTTGTTGCTCTTAGGACCGAACTGGTTAACGAGCTTAGCCCAGATAAGACGTCCGGCGCGCATCTTAGCAATCTCCATGAAGTGGTTCATACCAATAGCCCAGAAGAAAGAAAGACGAGGAGCGAACTTATCAACAGAAAGACCAGCCTTAACACCTGTACGAAGGTACTCTAGACCATCGGCAAGGGTGTATGCCAACTCGATATCAGCGGTAGCACCTGCTTCTTGCATGTGGTAACCTGAGATAGATATAGAGTTGAATTTAGGCATATTCTTAGAGGTGTACTCGAAGATATCTGCGATGATCTGCATAGAGAATTCGGGTGGGTAGATGTAGGTGTTACGCACCATGAATTCCTTAAGGATGTCGTTTTGGATGGTACCAGCAAGCTGATCGAGCGAAGCGCCTTGCTCCATACCAGCAACGATGTAGAAGGCTAGGATTGGAAGAACCGCGCCGTTCATGGTCATCGAAACTGACATTTCGTTCAATGGAATACCATCGAAAAGTACCTTCATGTCTTCAACTGAGCAGATAGATACCCCAGCCTTACCAACGTCACCAACAACACGAGGGTGGTCGGCGTCGTATCCACGGTGGGTAGCAAGGTCGAATGCTACCGAAAGACCTTTCTGACCAGCAGCAAGGTTACGACGGTAGAAGGCGTTAGACTCGGCAGCCGTAGAGAAACCTGCGTACTGGCGAACAGTCCAAGGTTTATTTACGTACATGGTTGAGTATGGTCCGCGGAGGAAAGGTGGAATACCGGCAGCATAGTTAAGGTGCTCCATTCCTTCGAGGTCGGCGGCAGTATATGCCTCCTTCACCGGAATCTGCTCTGCAGTATTCCAGGTGTTATCTATTTTAAAATCGTCAAATTTTGGTCTCATCTTCTTTTGTTTTAACACAGAGACACTGAGACACAGAGAACACGGAGTTTTCGTATGTCTTTAATCTGCTGTGCTTGTTTTTAAACTAGATAGTAGAGATTTAGAGAACACCATTGATCTTACGTTTTACTCCTTGCTTAAGGATTGGAACATGAAAGTTGATTAGTAAGCCCAACTTTTTCTCCGATAGCTTTAGGTAAGTCCGCAGCTGAACCTCATGGACCGGAAGAACTTCTTCTACCGCTTTTAGCTCTATCACTACTTTATCTTCTACTAGCAGATCAATGAAAAAATCTTTTTCAAGATTTCTTCCCTTGTAAATAATTGGGAGTTTTACCTGGCGTTGAACATTTAGTCCATTGCGCCTCAACTCTTCGACCAAACAATACTCGTAAACCGACTCCAACAAGCCAGGACCTAGAATCCGATGCACCTCAATTGCAGATGCAAGGATTTTATCTGTTAGCTTATTGTATTCGACTTCACTCATATCTGTGGTCTCTGTGTCTCTGCGTCTCTGTGTTTAAAAAAACTAGATACCTAATTGAGTTTGATACCCTTTCAGTGTTTCAAGCACGTTGCTCTTAACGCTAATGAAGTTGGTTATGCCCTTAGCCTTAAGCTCTTCTTCGCAAGCAGGCGCGCCTGCCACAACGAAGATGGCTTTACCTTTAAGCATTTCGTAAGCTTCGGGAGCGTAGGTTGCGTACTCGTCGTCTGAAGAGCAGATAACAACAACATCGGCCTTAGCTTCTAGAGCAGCGTTAACACCTTCCTCAACCGATGCGTAACCGTTATGGTCGATGGTACGAAGACCAGCGCAAGCGAAGAAGTTACAAGCAAACTGAGCACGAGCACGGCGCATAGCCAAGGCTCCGATAGTTAGCATGAAGGCCTTAGGCTCCTTGCCGCTCTTATCGGTTTTGTAGCGAAGCGCTTCGAATGCCATTGCGCCACGGTATGGAACAAGGCTTTCGGCTACGGCACCTTTGGTTGCTTCGGCACGGGTGATGGCCTCGAGGGTAACATCGGCTTCGACAACTTCGGTGAAGTTTGGATATTGGTTGGTACCAAGAACGGTGTCGCGACGAGTGGCGATGTTCATGTCGCGCTTTTGAGCGGTAGCTTTGATAGCGCTTTGAACGAATCCGGCAGTAAAGGCTGCAACGTAGCCACCCTTTTCTTCAACCTCTTGGAATAGAGCCCAAGCAGCCTTAGCGATAGACGCGGTAAGGGTTTCGATGTAGTACGAACCAGCAGATGGGTCGACTACTTGATCGAAGTGAGATTCTTCCTTAAGAAGAAGCTGAGCGTTGCGAGCGATACGGTCGCTGAACTCGGTAGTATTGCGGTAAGCAGCATCGAAAGGAACAACGGTTAGCGAGTCTACACCTGCAATTGCAGCAGACATTGCTTCTGTTGTACCACGAAGCATATTTACGTATGGATCGTATACGGTTTGGTTCCACCTAGAAGTTTCGGCGTGGATGCTTGCTTTAGCGTCGCACTCAGAAACGCCATATTCGGTAAGCACCTTAGCCCAAAGCATGCGGGCAGCGCGGAACTTGGCGATTTCCATGAAGTAGTTGGAGCTAACCGAGAAGTTGAAGCGGATTGCTTTGGCAACGCTGGTTGCGCAAGCGCCTAGATCGGTAAGCTTAGCAAGGTACTCGTTACCCATTGCAAGGGCAAAAGCCAGCTCCTGAACAGAGGTTGAGCCTGAGTTGTGGAATACGCTTCCATCAACCGAAAGCACCTTGAATCGAGGAAGGGCAGCAGCCTCTTCGATCATCACCTTGGTGTTGGCAAAGGCAGCAGCCTCGTCGGCACACCAAGCGCCCGATAGGGTTAGGTTGCGAAGTGGGCTGTAGTTGATAGAACCGCGAACTTGCGCCAAGTTAACGCCATCCTTTTTCATCTTAGCGATGAATAGTTGGGTTAGGTTACGGCTCTTGCAGCAGCAAACGAAGTTAACTTCAACTGCTACCACGCTGATTCCAGCAAGAAGGGTATCAAGTTCGGCAGCGGTAAGCTCGTTGCAGCTGTTGAACACGAAACCAAGAGAGTCAACACCCTTCATAAGAATGTCAAGTGCCTTTGCGTTAGCAGCCTTTACATCCTCAACAAGGATATCCTGACGAACCAACCAAGCATTGCTGTTGGTGTTGTTGCTACGTACATATGGGAATTGACCTGGGAGATACTGAAGGTGCTCAAGGTTTTTCATATCCTCAGCACGGTAGTATGGACGTACGCTGAAGCCTTCCAATGGTTTCCACACCAGCTTCTTTTCGTAGTCGGCACCCTTAAGGTCAACGTTAATTACCGCATCCCACTCTTCTGTAGTAACAGGAGCGAACTCGGCAAATAACTTAACATCTTTTTCTTCTGCCATAACTAAACTATTTTGTTAAAGTTGCGCCAAAAGTAGGAAAAAATGGGATAGGGTGATTCCGCTATCATTGGAAAGAAGCATCAACATGTTCAAGAACATAGAAAAAAGGATTCTTGAATTCAAAGAATCCCAGCAATCAGCTCGTTACAGGTGCAATTCCTAAATTCGCACCTGTTTAAAATGTGTGATCTGTAAGGCTTGTAGCGGCTGATCTGCTGCTTTGGGTGTGCTAGTATAGTCCGACGGCTTTTGCAAAATCGACAACATCCTCACCTTGGGTTAAATGGTATACTTGCATGCCAAGCTCGTGAGGGGCTGTAAGGTTGTGGAGCGTATCGTCGATAAACAGCGTTTCTTCCGGAATGAGGCCATTTTCCTCAAGCACCAGCTTGTATATGTCGGGGCCAGGCTTTCTTAGTCCAACCTGATGCGAGAAGTATAGCTTTTCGAAAAGCTCGTTCAGGTTTGTTAGCCCATGGGTTGCGTGCAGCGATTGGTAGTAGCTGTCCATGTGTATCTGGTTGGTGTTGCTCAGAAGGAAAGTTCTATACTTACTCTTTATATCAGCAAGGAAGCGCAGGCGGTGTGGAGGGTAGTCGAGCAGCATGGCATTCCATGCAGCATCTAGCATTCGGTCGGTAATGTTTAGCTGGATTAGCGAGCGGAGTTCGTCCCTGAAACTTTGTGGCGATATGGAGCCGATCTCGAGTTTGTCGAAGAGATGGGACTGCGTGGCTTGGCTAAAGAGGGGGCCAAAGTTGTCTACTCCTAGCTTCTCAAACGCTTTTGCCGTTAAATGGTAGTCTATGTTGATGATAATACCGCCAAAATCGAAGATTATATTCTTAAGAGACTCAGCGTTTATCTGCTTTTTTGAAGAAAAATCCATAAAAATTGTCGAATAGATTTTGTAAATTCTCTGCAAAGATGTAAGTTTGCATCACGAAATCAAAACAAGATTATCGGGGCCTATAGCTCAGTTGGTTAGTAGCACCTGACTCATAATCAGGGGGTCGCAGGTTCAAGCCCTGCTGGGCCCACCCAAAGAAAATGAAGCACTTACAAAGAAATTTGTAGGTGCTTTTTTCGTTGGTGGTGCACACGTTTTGCACACGGCTTGTGAGTATGGTATGAAAAGGGCTGAAAAAACTATTGGCAGAACCTGCCAGCGGGAGATCGCTTTCTGTCTTACATGTCTGACCAGTGCTTAGTTCCCCTGATGAATACGGCTGGCTTTGCAGCTCATTGGAAGAAAAACCAATTCAAGAAAGACTAGCGTACCAGCATTTGATCCAGTAATTACTATGGATCGCTATCGCTATATAAGCAGCCTTGAGAGAATCGATTCAAGAAATCATAGCTTACCTAATTTTTGATTCAGCAATACCTTAGATCTGCCATAGCTTCAGCGCTAGCTGATTCACGTAAATC